>JAAYGR010000056.1 GCA_012727675.1 Bacillota bacterium | reverse complement strand
TTTGACTAATCCTTATGCATTATCTTCTCTAGAAGCGGAGGTGCAGGTTAGTGGCGGTATGGAAATGCAGCGCTTGCGGTGAGACTAAGGAGGGTCGGTGTCGACCAAAGGAGTGCCCCAAGTGCGGCGCTCCCAGAGAGCAGTTTGAAAAGGTTGAATAAATAGCTGAGAAAGACCAGGAGAGCACTCAAAATCCCTCCTGGTCTTAACTTTTTCCGGCTGCCGGTATCCCTTGGATGATAATCCCCACAAGGGGAAAAATAGCAGGTGAACTAAGGGAAGGTTGTTTCCGCAAGTCTTTCGGAGGAGTGTGATGGGTATCCCTCGAGTTCTCCATGTAATTCGCCCTGCGGCAGGGGGCATGTTGACCCATCTGGAGCTTCTCCTCAAGGGCCTCGGCCAAGCAGGTTATGATTTGACAGCGGCATGTCCCGTTGAGGAGTTGGTGCTGCAGCGGCTGAGAGCCGCCGGCGTTACCCGTATTTTGCCCCTGGATGTCGGCGACACTCTCCGCCCTTGGCTTGATCCGCTGATCATCGGCAAGTTTTCAAGCTTCCTAAAGGAACATCCCTTTGATGTCATCCATGCCCATGGCGCTAAAGCAGGACTTATCACCCGTCTGGCCCTAAACTGGCGGGGGAGGTTGCCTTATCCGGTGATCGTCAGTTACCACAATGAGATTCTGCCGGAAAGCCGCAGTTCCCGTCAGCGGAGAGTTCGCTATCTTGCGGAAAAATACTTGGCCAAATACACATCCCATTTCATCGCCGTCTCTCCCGGCATCAAAGATGAGCTTATCAATGTTATCGGCTGTCCACCCGGTCAGGTGAGCTTAATTCCCAACGGTATTGAGCTGGCTGAATCAGAAAATGGGGAAAAGAACGGCGAAATCCGCAGAGTCTACAGGTCTATGTGGGGTTGGTCCGATGATGTCCATACATTTGTTGTCGGTACTGCCTGCCGCTTGATGTGGGAGAAGGGGCCTGACCTATTGCTGGAAGCAGCTCGTCTGGCCCTAGAAGAGGAACCGAGCCTTCGGTTTGTGATTATCGGCGATGGTCCCATGGCCGATGAGCTGCGGCAAACTGCGGAAGCCTATGGACTCATTCCCTTTGTCCGTTTCTTGGGTTATCAGGATAATGCCCGGAGGATCTTTCCTGCCTTTGATGCCTTCGTGCTGCTCTCCCGCACAGAAGGGTGGCCCCTGTCCATCATGGAAGCCATGGCGGCGGGTCTTCCGGTTGTCGCCACAGGGACAGGGGGACCTGCTTACATGATCAAGTCGGGCCGCACGGGCATTTTGGTCAGTCCCGGGGATGTCCGAAAGCCGGCTGAAGCATTGATTCTCTTGGCTCGAGACAGGGCATGGGCAAAGGAGCTAGGAAGAGCCGCCGCCGATTATGTCCGCCGCCATTGTAGTGCAGAAACAATGGTAACTCAAGTGGAGACTGTTTACCATCAACTTCTTCAGGGGACTCAAGCCGCAGCTTTCTTGGAAGGGTGAAGACTAGCAGTGGATCGGGGGAAAAGGCAGCAGGCTTTGAAAATCAGGGCAGCTTTGGTGGGTTTAGTATCGCTGCTGCTTATACTTTGTCTTCCACGCTTTGCCGCAGAAGGCCGGGAAAGCGGCGGCCGGGTTACCTTGGTGGTAATAAACCGCCTGTGTCTAGAAGATCTGATGGCTGTAGAAGCCTCCTCCTTTAGAGCTTTGGCGATCCGGGGCGGAATCGGTCTGATGAATACCAGGACAGGCGGCGGATTGACCGCGGAAAATGCCTATACGACCATCGGAGGCGGAGCCCGGCTGGTGGGTGGTGCCGGTGCCAAAGTGGCTTTGCCTGCCCATGGAGTATACCGAGGGGAAAAGGCGGGAGATATCTACCGCCGCCGCACGGGTTTGGAGCCTTCCGCAGGCTCAATAGTGGTATTGGATATTGAGAATATCAAGACCAATAATCAAGCCTCTACCAACACCCAGCGGGTAGGGGTGATTGGTGACGCCCTCCGACAGGAAAAGCAGGCCGCGGCCGTAATCGGAAATGCCGACACCCATGAGCATCAGAGGTGGGCAGCCCTAATTGCCATGGACAGCCGGGGTCAAATACCCATTGGCAATGTGGATCCACAGCTTAATAGACTGGATCCGGAATTTCCCACGGGCCGCCGGACCGATATCGAAGTCCTCTGGCGGGAGTACCAAAAGGTCCGCCCCCAGGCGTCATTTATTGTGGTAGATCTAGGGGACATGGACCGGATAGAGGAGGAGAGGCGGCAGCTTGCCCCTTCCCGCTATCGGAGCAGCCGCCAAACAGCCCTCAGAGCTGCTGATGGGTTCTTGGCAGAGCTCTTGGGAGCGGCAGACCTTGATAAAGAATGGATCTTGATCATAAGCCCTCTGCCAACTGGGGAAGACATCGGTCGGGGGAGGCTTTTGACACCGATCATTGCTGCAGGGCCTGGACTTACACCTGGGCTTTTGGCAAGTGGGACCACCCGCCGGCCCGGTGTAGTTGCCAACTATGATATCGCTCCTTCGGTGCTTTCCTGGCTGGACCTTCCAGCACCAGGCGGGCTGCCGGGGGCATTGCTGACCACCAGCGGCGAACTGACCCAGGGGTTCAGCGCCTCCGGCACAGCCGCTGATAATCTGCTGGAGGCCAGGTTTAGTCATCTGGAGGACCTATTGACCCGCAGTGCCGCCACTTACCGGCAGCGCTCACCTCTGCTCAAGACCTTTGTCACATTGGAGATTATCATCTACCTCACTGCCTTTGTCTTGGTGGTGGTATATCCTAGTCTACCCAGGGGATGGACCGCCTTCATGGGCTTCTTGCTGCTGGTCATAGCCTCAACACCCCTGGCTCTCCTTATTCTGCCTACCTTGCGTCCCATGACGGTGCTAATGGCCTTCCTCTACACATTGGTGATGGCAGTCCTATTTGCAACCTTGGCAGTGCGTCTAGTTCCCAGCACAGAGCATCGGTTTGCACTCATCTGTGCGTTGACCGCCCTCGGCATTGCTGCCGATGCCTTTCTCGGCGGTCCATTGATTAGGTACTCACCCTTAGGTTATGATGTGATGTTGGGAGCACGGTTCTACGGGATCGGCAATGAGTATATGGGAATTTTGGTGGGTGCCTCACTCTTGGCAGTACCAGCCTTCAAAGAACGCTGGCCCAAGGTAGGCCCCATTGTCCTTCTTTGGTTCCTGCTGGTGATTTTCACCCTTGGCTCCCCGGCCCTTGGGGCCAATGCTGGCGGCACCATCACCGCCCTTATTGCCTTTTCTCTGGCCTATGGAATGGGGAAGAGGCGCAGCCGCTGGGCCGCGGTTGGTTTGCTTTTGACCCTGTTGGTGGCGCTTCTCGTATTGAACTTGTTTCCCACCAGCGGCGTCGGTTCCCATGTTACCCGGGCCTTAAGGGTAGCCCTACAAGGGGATTGGGCGGAAATCAAAACCATCGCCCAGCGGAAAATGGCCATGAACTGGCGGCTGATGCGGTACAGCATTTGGAGTAAGGGTCTGCTGGTTGCCCTTGGGATTATGGGGGTCTTAGTTTACCGTCCAACTCCCGGAGTGAAGGGGATCATTGAAGAACACCCCAGCTTGCGGAGGATTGTGTTTCCCACCATCGTCGGCAGCCTGGCAGCTCTTATTTTTAATGACTCTGGGGTGGTGGCTGGAGGAACTACCAGCATCTATGCTGCAGGGCTCGTTTTAAGTTTAATCTTAGAACAGCGGGGAAGAAACGGAGTTAGATAAAGTTCACTGCTTGTTTGCCAAAAATTAAGGCCGTGCTGCTATACAGCTAGTTGGGATTGTGATATTATATAACCTAGTTAGTTAGTAGGAATTAAGCGGCTAAAGCCGCATCAGATATGTAGGGAGGGTAATTGGTGGTAAAACGGTTGATAATCCGTATCGATGAAGAGAAGTGCAACGGCTGCGGCCTTTGTATTCCCGGCTGTGCTGAAGGTGCCCTGCAGATCATTGACGGCAAAGCCCGTTTGGTGAGGGAGGCTCTCTGTGACGGTTTGGGTGCTTGCCTTGGCGACTGTCCCCAGGGTGCCCTTTACCTTGAGGAGGCGGAAGCTGAAGCTTTTGACCCTGAGCTGGTTGCTGCCTTACTGGAGGAGCAGGAAGCTAAGGAAAGCGGCGCTGCCCGTATAGACACTGGGTCAGAGGGCCTTGGCGGCGGCTGCCCTGGACTTAGGTCACTGTCCATTGACCGGCAGAAAGAGAAGCAGAAAGAGGCAGCTCCTACCCAGTACGACTCGGAAGAGGCGACCTCCACAAGGTCAGAGCTCGGCCATTGGCCTGTACAGTTGTCACTTATCTCGCCAACAGCCCACTATTTGAAAGGTGCCCATCTGCTGGTTTGCGCAGACTGTGTTCCCTTTGCCTATGGGGACTTCCATAAAAGGTTGCTCCGGGATCGGGTTGTTGCTGTGGCCTGTCCTAAACTAGACGATGCCAGTCAGCATGTAGAGAAGTTGGCGGCCGTTATTCGTGCCAACGATTTGGCCGGTATTACAGTTGCCCGTATGGAGGTAGGATGCTGCGGCGGCCTGCTTAGAATCGTAGAGGTAGCCATGGCAATGGCTGGAGTTGCACTGCCGATCCACGATGTTGTGATCTCCATTGCAGGGGAAGAGAAGGCAGCGCAGATCCGGGAGATGGGAGCATAACACGGAGCTGGGTGTAGAAACCCTAACTGTTCTGCATGGACTAAGTGTACAAGCCTCAACTACTCTGCATGGATGGGAAGCTTGAGGAAAATCTCCCTGGCCAACTGCCGGTAGGCGTCGACGCCGGGTATACTGCGGGCATAGTGGATGGTAGGCTCCCCTGCCGCCGCTGATTCAGCGAACCGGATACTTCTGTAAACGATATACTCGTACACCCGAATTTCCGGTTCAAAGGTTTCATGCAGCTCCTTCAATACTTGGGCGGTGTGGTTGGTGCGGCGGTCGAACATGGTGGGAAGCAAACCAGCTATTTGGAGCTGGTTGTTATGGTGGATCTGGACTTTCCGAACCAGTCTCAATAGGCCCTGGATAGCTTTCTGTGCAAGGTACTCACAGGCCACGGGAATGACTAGATAATCCCCAATGGCCAGGGCATTGACGGTGAGCAGCCCCAATGAGGGCTGGCAGTCGATCAAAATAACATCGAAGTCATCCCGGATGGGCGTCAAGGATATGGCCAACCGCCGCTCCCGGGCAAAGGTGCCCACCAGCTCCATCTCTGCCAGGGCCAAATCGACATTGGCTGGGAGGAGAGAGGCACCGAAGGGTGTTTCAAGGATATACGGCTCCGCGCTGCAGGAACGCCGCAGGGCGTCGTAAACAGTCTTCTCCAGAGAATCCGGTTGATAACCACAGCAAAGGGTTAGGCCGCCCTGGGGATCCAGGTCCACCATCAACACCCTGCAGCCCATCTCAGTTAGGGCAGCTCCCAGGTTAATGGTGGTGGTTGTTTTTCCAACTCCGCCTTTTTGACTGGCGATGGCGTAGATGACTGCCATATCCCCACCTGCCTTTAGGACGCTGGCTCCGAAGCGCCTGGTTCAAAGCCGGGACCTTCAAAGCCTGCACCTTTAAAGGTGACATAACTGGGCCGGTCAGGCCAACCCCGCAGTCAATTCCAAAACACATACTAAAAATTCGCCGTGGTCTTGCAAAGACCTCTTATTCACCTGCCTAAGCATCTGTCCTTATATCGAGGCAGGTTTTTTCTGTTTTTTTGCGAATACATTTCCTAGGAAAGCTGCGGCGCTGGCATCATCGGTGCCAAGAACCGTGTCAGACAACCCACGTGAAGGGGGATTTACCTTGGAGAAGAGGCGGTTTGCTTTAGGTTTTGACTATGGGACGAATTCTGTTCGGGCGTTGGTGGTAGATATTGCTACCGGCGAAGAAGTCGGAACATCCGTCTATAATTACAAGGCCGGTGTGGATGGAGTTGTCGTCGATCCCGTCGATCCCAATGTGGCTCGGCAGCATCCCAAAGACTATCTAGATGGGCTGGAAGCCTCCGGCCGGGGAGCCATTGAGCAGGCCAAGGCCAACTGCAAAGATTTCAGTCCGGAGCAAATCATCGGCATCGGAGTAGATACTACCGGCAGCACCCCAATACCGGTAGATGCTGCTGGTGATCCCTTGGCCCTTGATCCCAAATTTGCTGATAACCCCAATGCCATGGCCTGGCTTTGGAAGGATCACACATCCTATGAAGAAGCTGCAGCGATTACTAAAAAGGCAGCCGAAATTAGACCCCAGTTTCTGGCCAAATGCGGTGGAGTGTATTCCTCCGAATGGTTTTGGTCAAAAATCTGGCACTGCATGAAGGTAGACCCGGAAGTCTTTGAAGCTGCCTATACTTGGGTAGAGCTGGCAGATATCATCCCGGGTTTTTTGACAGGCACCTTGGCTCCCGATAAGCTGAAGCGGGGTGTTTGCGCAGCGGGACATAAGGCCATGTACAATGACGATTGGGCCGGCTACCCCGATAAAGATTTCCTTGGCGCTTTAGAACCCCGTCTGGTTAGGATCAGGGAAACCCTGCCGGATAAAGCCTACACAGCCGGGGAAAGGGCTGGCCTTTTGACTGAGGAATGGGCTGAGCGTCTGGGACTTAGACCCGGTATTGCTGTCAGTGTAGGAGCTTTTGATGCCCACATGGGAGCGGTGGGAGCCGGAGTTAAGGAAGGTACCTTGGTGAAGATCATTGGGACATCCACATGCGATGTGGCTGTTGCCAGCAAAGCAAGGGATTTGCCCGATGTCCCTGGACTCTGCGGGATCGTGGACGGTTCGGTACTGCCGGGTTATCTGGGACTGGAAGCCGGACAATCGGCAGTGGGTGATATCTTCAATTGGTTTGTAAAGAACTGTGTGCCGGAAAGCTACGAAGAGGAAGCCCGAGAGCAGGGATTGGATCTCCACCAGCTCCTCACAGAGAAGGCAGAAAAGCTAAAACCCGGTGAAAGCGGTCTCCTAGCTCTCGACTGGAATAACGGCAACCGCACCATCTTGGTGGATGTGCGGCTGAGCGGTTTGATGATGGGGCAAACCCTGCAGACCAGACCGGAGGAGATGTACCGGGCATTGATTGAGGGTACAGCCTACGGTGCCCGGGTGATTATCGAGCGCTTTGAGGAATACGGTGTCCATATTGAGGAAGTCATCAACTGCGGCGGTATCGCTGAGAAGAACCCAATGCTGATGCAGATCTACGCCGATGTAACCAACCGGACCATGAAGATCTCCCGGTCTGCCCAGACTCCGGCCCTGGGCGCAGCCATGTTCGGCGCAGTGGCCGCAGGTCCCGAGAACGGAGGCTATGCAACTGTACACGAGGCCCAGGCGGCCATGGGTGGATTGAAGGAGCGGGAGTTTGTTCCCATTCCCGAAAACGTGAAGGTCTATGAGAAGCTGTTTAGGATGTATAAAGAGCTACACGATATCTTTGGAACCAAAGAATATACAGCTAATCTGTATCACATCATGAAGGACCTTCTAGACCTAAGGGATGCCGTCAGAGAAGGACGGGAAATCAGCTGACTAGAACCAGCCGGTGCTGAGCTGGACTAGATCAATGAGCTGGAATAGATTATGATCAAGAAATTAGAGCAGCTCTGCTCGCCCCATACACGGGGGCAGGGCTGCTCTTTCTGCAAGTGTGCTTTCTTGCAAACTTCACACCGCTGCAGCATCACGCGTCCTTAGCCAATCGTATCAGAGCCATCTTGAGGGGCTGAATGCCCCGGTTCTTGGCATTTTTATCAAGGGTTGGGTGCTGGGCTATGGCTTGGATTGCGCCCTCCAGCAGCTTGACTTTCTCAGTCCGCTTGGCAGCTTCGCACATCAGTAATTCCTCCTGCCTGCCTGTTTCTACTATAATTATGTGCATATGACCGCAGGTTTATGCATAACTTGGTTATTTTTCCAGTTTATTGTCATTATACCTATGTGCTTGTCCAGCAATGGGCCGTAATGGAAAGCCTTTGGGAGAACCGGCGGCAAGTAGTTGAGTCTGAGAAATCAGAACCCAAATAGCTCATGGATGGACCCAGGAGCACCTGCCGAAACCAGATCAAGACCCGAAGAGCCAGTTGCAAATAAACACCGCGGCCAAGAATCCCACTAGGTCTGACCACAGTCCAACAGGCAGGGAATGTCTTGCCCGGGTAACGCCAACGGCTCCGAAATACACAGTGATGACATACAGTGTGGTTTCGGTACTGCCCTGAATGGTGGAGGCCGTCAGGCCCACCAGAGAGTCAGGGCCATAAGTATGGAGAAGCTCTCCCAGCATACTCAGGGCTCCAGAGCCGGAAAGGGGCCTGATCAGGGCCATGGGGACAACCTCTGGGGGGATACCCAGCATGTCAGTGAAAGGTGTTACGGCCTTCAAGAGGAGAGCCATACCTCCGGCAACCCGGAACACTCGAATTGCTACAAACATAGCTATTAGGTAAGGGGTTATCCTTACCGCTGCTGCCATGCCCTGCTTAGCTCCCTCTACAAAGGTCTCGTAAACTCTAACTCCCCGCACCAGTCCCCACAGCGGGATGCCTAAGACTATTACCGGGATAGCCCAGCGGCTGATAGCCTCCAATAAATCGATGATCATCGATGTCCACCTCAATTCAGCAGGAACTTCGATGATACGCCGTCACCGCCTTCTGGATATGGGGCGGCGCCACGCCCTGTCGGTGATAATTGCAGTCAGAGTGGAGATTGCCGATGCCGCCAGTGTTGGGCCGATGATCTTCGCAGGATCTGTGGAGCCAGCAGCTGCCCGCAGGGCAATGACTGTGATGGGCACCACCGTCAGAGAAGATGTGGTCACAGCTACAAATGTGCACATTGCATCGCTGGCTGTACCGGGTTCACTGTTTAGCTCATCTAGTTTCTCTATCGCCCTGATTCCCAGGGGAGTAGCTGCATTACCCATGCCCAAAATATTGGCACTGATGCTCAAGACAACGGCACCCATGGCTGGATGCTCCGGCGGGATATCTGGGAACAGCCGGCTGGTGAAGGGCCGGAGCAGCTTAGCAAACAACGCAGTAAGGCCCGATTTCTCCGCAATTTCCATTAGCCCTGACCAAAAGGAGATTAGTCCCAACAGGCCGATGACCAGGGTGATGGCATCGGCGGCGGCCTCCAAGATGGCATCGGTGACCAGGGCTGCATCGTTGTTGTAAGCAGCAAGCAGGATCCCGCCGGCCAGCAGTATGAACCAGATCCAGTTGATCATCACTACACCTCCCCCGCTAATACTTATGCCGGCCGACGCGTATCATGTTGTTGGATTGATAGTTTGGTTCACCATCTTGGCCTTGACCTTATTTGACCAAAGAAATGGTCGCATTGGCGATATATTGGACGGAACAACCAAATAATCCCGGAAATCCGGTGATCTTTTCCCCTAATCAGGTCATATTGGCCCCAAGAGCAATTGAATTTCCCCCGGAAATTTTGTTACAATAGACCCAAAAGGTCAAAGAAGGTCAAACGCCAATCAGACGCGGATGGAGGTGGCATTTATTAGCAGCTTAACAGATCACATCGAACGCTATATAAAAGCACTATTGGATCAGGCCGGTCACGGCGGACTGGAAATTCGCCGCACCGAGTTGGCGGAGCTGTTTGAATGTGTGCCATCCCAAATCAATTACGTGCTCAAGACTAGGTTTAGCAGTGAGCGAGGATATATTGTGGAAAGCCGCAGGGGAGGCGGCGGTTATATCCGCATTTTGCGGTTGGAGCCCCAGCATCGCCAAGGCATCTGCTCTTGGATACGGCAAACCATTGGTGAGAGCATAGACATGGGCGAAGCTGAGGCCCTGCTGGTTCGGCTCTTGGATCACAATTACCTGAGCAGAAAAGATGCGGTGGTGATTCGCTCTCTACTAGCGGAGGAGACCGAACATCTTAAGCCGGCCCATGCCGGAAAGGTCCGAGCCATGCTGCTTCGGTCTATGCTGATACTCCTCCTTCAGGGAAGCTAGGAAGCAAGCCCTGGGGGAAAGTGGGCAGAGGGGGGTTTAAAGTGTTGTGTGAGGAGTGCCGCAGGCGTCCAGCCTCGGTTCATATTACCAAGATAGTGAACAATATGAAGACAGAGATGCATTTGTGTCAGGAGTGCGCTCAGACTAAAGGCGAGCTGACCATTGGATTTGAGCCATCACTGACCTTTGAGAATTTCCTGAAAGGGATGCTCCAGCCCCAGACCCTTTCACCGGGGACTGCTGTTGGAGTCAGAACACAGCGCTGCTCCAATTGCGGTCTTGCCTACGGGCAGTTTAGGGAGTCGGGTCGACTGGGGTGCAGTGACTGTTATGATCAGTTTAGAGGCGAAATTTTGCCGCTTCTTCGGCGTATTCAAGGCAGTGTCGGCCACACAGGCAAGACGCCGGGGGTCAGCAGTGCTGCTGCTAGTTACCGCCAGCAGATAGAAGAACTCCGGGAGCAGCAGCGGAAGGCTATTATTGAGGAGAAATACGAGGAGGCAGCCAAGCTGCGGGATAGAATTCGGGTCCTGGAAAAGAATCTGCGGGAGGCTGAAAGGCAGGAGGGCCGCTAGGCCAAGGCTTTAGAAAGGGGGTAGTAACCTGTGTCTTTGCAAGATGCGGTTAACAATATTCTCAGTCAGTGGATGAAGGGGACCGGGCCCGAAGATGACATTGTCATCGGAAGCCGCGTACGTCTTGCCAGGAATATAGCCAAAATTCCCTTTCCAGCCGCGGCCAACGACCAACAGGCGGCCCATGTAAATGAACTAGTTCGCTCAGTAGTAGACAGCACCAATGAGCTGGATCTCAACTATCTCAGTCTCATCGATATGCCCAAATTGGAAAGGGAGCTGCTGGTGGAAAAACACCTGATCAGTCCCCAGCAGGCTAGAGATGTCAAGCATAAGGCGGTAGTCATCAGTGGCGATGAGTTAGTGAGCATCATGGTCAATGAGGAGGATCACCTGCGGATCCAGTCCATCTATCCCGGGTTTCAACTCCAATCCGCTTGGGAACAATGTGATCAAGTGGACGATATCTTCGGGGAGAAACTGGAATACGCCTTTTCTACGGACCTGGGGTACTTGACTGCTTGTCCAACCAATGTGGGAACGGGGATGAGAGTCTCAGTGATGCTTCACCTCCCGGCATTAGTAATGACTAAACAGATATCCCGCTTAGTACCGGCTGTCAACAAGCTGGGCGTGGCGGTCAGGGGTTTGTACGGCGAGGGAACGGAATCTGTGGGGGATATCTACCAGATTTCTAATCAGCTGACCTTGGGTCATTCTGAAAAGGAGATCATCCAGCATTTGGCCACTGTAGCTAGGCAAGTAATTGACCAAGAGAGGGGAGCCCGAGAGCAGCTGCTCAAATTGGGTCAAGCCCAGTTAGAGGATCGGTGCTACAGAGCATATGGAATACTATCCCAGGCTAGGCTTATTTCCAGCCAGGAGGCTATGCAGTTGGTCTCCTTGGTGTGGCTGGGTGTGGATTTGGGGCTGATCAAGGAGGTTGATGCCCGCATGCCCAAGTCCCTTGTGGTCTTGATCAGACCAGCCCATCTTCAGAAATTGATCGGCAGGAATATGGATGCAGGCGAGCGGGATGTGTATAGGGCCAGCCTGATTAGGGAATATCTGCAAGTCCACCACTGAGGGAAATACCCATCCGTAGGAATGGAGCTTATCAGAGATAAAGGAAGGTGAGGGTTAATGTTTGGCAGATTCACCGAGCGAGCACAGAAGGTAATTGTCCTGTCTCAAGAGGAAGCTCGCCGCCTCGGCCATAATGTGGTAGGAACTGAGCATATTCTTTTGGGGTTGGTTGCTGAGGGCCATGGTGTGGCTGCCAGAGCCCTGCAGGAGTTAGGCGCACTAGATCAAGTACGCTCGGAGGTGGAGCGGGTTATCGGTCGGGGCGATGGAGTGACCGTAGGCCAGATTGGCTTCACCCCCCGGGCCAAGAGAGTTTTGGAACTGGCCTTTGACGAAGCCCGTCAGCTGGGCCATACCTATATCGGTACAGAGCATATTCTTCTCGGTCTAATTCGGGAAGGCGAGGGAGTAGCAGCACAGGTGCTGCGGAATTTGGGAGCAGATTTGGAACGGGTGAGAAAGCAGGTGCTCACCCTGCTGGGCGAGGCTGCGACACCGGCAGCCGGCGGCAAAGCTGCCCGTGCCCGCAAGACTCCCACCCTGGACCAGTTCGGCCGGGATCTCACCGAGATGGCCCGGGAGGGCAAGCTGGATCCGGTCATCGGCCGGGAAAAGGAGATCCAGCGGGTTATCCAGGTATTAAGCCGCCGGACCAAGAACAACCCATGCCTCATCGGCGAGCCTGGAGTCGGCAAGACAGCCATTGCTGAGGGACTGGCCCAGAAAATCGTGGCTGGCGATGTCCCCGAAACCCTGGCCGGCAAACGGGTTGTAACCTTGGATCTAGGGGCATTGGTGGCAGGCTCCAAGTTCAGAGGTGAGTTCGAAGAGCGCCTCAAGAAGGTGATGGAAGAGATCCGGGCCTCCGGTGATGTAATCCTCTTTATCGATGAGATGCACACCATCATCGGTGCCGGGGCAGCGGAGGGAGCCATTGATGCCAGCAATATCCTGAAACCCGCACTGTCTAGGGGAGAGCTGCAGGCTATTGGAGCCACCACCATCGACGAATACCGCAAGTATGTGGAAAGAGATGCGGCATTGGAACGGAGATTCCAGCCAGTAATGGTGGATGAACCAAGTGTTGAGGAGAGCATCGCCATCCTGGAGGGATTGCGGGACCGGTATGAGGCCCATCATCGGGTGAAAATCCTAGACGAAGCCTTGGTGTCAGCGGTGAAGCTGGCTGACCGCTATGTTACCGACCGCTTCCTGCCGGATAAAGCCATCGATCTCATCGATGAAGCTGCATCGAAGGTGAGGTTGGCGAGGCTGGTGACTCCTCCGCAGCTTAAGGAATTGGAGGCCAAGATCGAGGAGCTCCGGATTGAGAAGGAGTCGGCCATCAAGAACGAAGAGTTTGAGAAGGCTGCCGCCCTCAGAGACGAGGAACAAAAACTCAGGGAGCAGCTGGATAACGGCCGAGAAGAGTGGAAAAGCAACCGGGTGAGGCAGGAAGGTATGGTAAGCTCCGAAGACATAGCAGAGGTGGTGTCCAGCTGGACCGGCATTCCGGTGTCGAAGCTGGCCCAGGAAGAGATGGAGCGTCTGCTTGACCTGGAGGATATACTCCACCAGCGGGTCATCGGACAAGAGGAAGCCATCACTGCCATATCCCAAGCTATCCGCAGGGCACATGCTGGGCTGAAGGATCCCAAGCGGCCGGTTGGTTCCTTTATCTTCCTGGGACCCACTGGTGTTGGTAAAACAGAACTGGCAAGGGCTTTGGCCGAGGCCCTGTTCGGTGATGAAGATGCCATGATCCGGCTGGATATGTCGGAGTATATGGAGCGCCATACCGTCTCCCGCTTGATAGGAGCACCTCCGGGATATGTCGGTTATGAAGAAGCAGGTCAGCTCACCGAAAGGGTACGGCGGCGTCCTTACTCGGTAGTGCTGTTTGACGAGATAGAGAAGGCACACCCTGAAGTCTTCAACATACTGCTGCAGGTGCTGGAAGATGGGCGTCTGACCGATGCCAAGGGCAGGACGGTGGACTTTCGCAATTCCGTCTTGATCATGACTTCCAATGTGGGGGCCCATCAGATCCAGCGGACCGGCAGTGGTATAGGTTTCCGCATTGATGAGGATGACGAAAGCACCTATCAGGATATGAAGAAGCTGGTCACCGATGAGCTCCGCAGGACTTTCCGGCCTGAGTTTCTCAACCGGATCGATGAAATTATCGTGTTCCACGCACTGAACAAGGAGCACATCAAGGATATTGTTGAGATAATGCTCAAGGATCTCCGGAAGCAGCTGCAGGACCAGGGTATGTCCCTCACCGTCAGTGACGCGGCCAAGGAAATCCTCATTGACGAGGGCTTCGATCCCGACTTTGGTGCCCGTCCCCTCAGAAGAGCTATCCAGCGGCTCATTGAGACGCCCCTCTCGGAGGAGATTCTCAAAGGAACCTTCACCGAAGGGGATGTGATCCTTGTCAGTGCCGAGAATGGAGAGCTGGTCTTTGTCAAGAAAGAGGAGCAGCTAGCCAAGGTGTAAAGATTTACCAGGGAATAGGGCGCGAAGCATCCAGATTTGCGGTGTTTCGCGCCCATCGCGATCCGCCTTTCGTGTTGGTTTCTTAGTCTCCCCACCGAAACTAATAGATTTGTCGGGACTTACCCCGAAAATTGATATATACTGGCAGGAATGCTATACTTAAGATGATTTGCTGGATCAGTTCATGGGGGAATCATATGGCCAGGCTCAGGAAGAAATACGTCTGTTATAACTGCGGCCATGAGACTATGCAGTGGTTTGGAAGATGCCCTGGCTGCCAAGAATGGAACGCCTTGGTGGAGGAGATTCAGCCCCAAAGCAGTGCTCCTGCTCCCCGTGCCTCTGGGTCGAAGCGGACTAACTCCCGTCCGACGCCGCTTTCACAGCTTGACATCATTTCCCAAAATCGCCAATCAACAGGAATTGATGAATTAGACAGGGTTTTGGGTGGAGGTATAGTTCCTGGTGGTGTCGTATTGGTGGGCGGTGAGCCCGGAGCAGGTAAATCCACCTTGCTGCTGCAAGTTGCCGGCCATCTAGCAGCCGGCGGGCAGCAGGTTCTTTACGTTTCCGGCGAAGAATCCGGTCCCCAGATCAGGTTGCGGGCCCAGCGGCTGGGCATTTTGCAGGACTCATTATTAGTTCTTACTGAAGTTGATGTAGAGGCGGTTATCGCCCATGCAGTCCAGCTGCAGCCTGCTTTGTGTATTATTGATTCCATCCAAACCATGGTATATCCGGGTCTTGATTCTGCGCCGGGAAGCATAGCACAGGTGAGGGAAACTGCCTCTCGGCTGATTGCCGCGGCTAAAGAGGAGAACATCTCCACCTTCTTGGTGGGACATGTGAATAAAGGCGGCTCTATCGCCGGTCCTAAGGTGTTGGAGCATGCTGTAGATACAGTTCTGTATTTTGAGGGAGAGCGCCGGGCAAATTTCCGCATCCTCAGGGCAGTGAAGAACCGCTACGGCTCCACCGACGAAATCGGTGTTTTTCAAATGGGAAGCAGGGGCTTGGAAGCTGTAGATAATCCTTCTTCTTTTTTCTTGGCAGAACGGCCCCGGCAGGTCCCGGGCTCAGTGGTGACTGCCTGTATGGAAGGTACTAGACCGCTGCTGGTGGAGGTTCAGGCCTTGGTGGGCCCCAGCCCCTTCGGCGGCACCCCTAGGCGCCAATCCACCGGTGTTGACTCTAGACGGCTGGCCATGATCTTGGCAGTATTGGAGAAGCGCTGCGGTTTGCAGCTGCAGACTCAAGACGTGTATGTGAATGTGGCTGGAGGAGTCCGGATTGATGAGCCGGGAGCTGAT
>JAAYGR010000055.1 GCA_012727675.1 Bacillota bacterium | reverse complement strand
TAAACAGTAAAACAAAGACTGCACTAAAGGTTTTATCCTTCGGTGCAGTCTTTTCTTTCAAGTCTCCGCTTGAAGAGAGTCGGTTAAAATTCACATGTTTCGTAAATCCCTATGTGAACGCTTCTTTAGGCCGGTTTTTCTTAAATTTCATTTCGCAGCTCCCATACCAAGAGGTCCTTCCATACAGTGGGTCCTCGGTACAAAAGCTGCCGTTATTGTTCGGTGAGACAGTCTATCCAACTACTCATACAGCTCTCCTACCAACCGGAGTTCACGCAACGATCCAGTCATCCTCCCGGACAAACTGGGACCTGTAAAGCTTTGCATAGACACCATCAGCCGAGAGGAGTTCTTGATGGGTGCCTTGCTCTACAATCCGCCCTTTGTCCAGCACCACGATTTCATCGGCACCCTTAATGGTAGAAAGCCGATGGGCAATGATGAGTGTTGTGCGCCCCACACTCAATTGGTCCAGGGACTCCTGGATAAGGGCTTCAGTTACATTGTCCAGGGCTGATGTAGCCTCATCCAGGATCAGAATGGGCGGATTCTTGAGAAACACCCTGGCAATGGAAATCCGCTGCTTCTGTCCCCCTGACAGTTTCACTCCCCGCTCACCTACGTAGGTATCGTACTGATCCGGCAGGGACATGATGAAATCGTGGATGCCTGCCCTTTTGGCAGCATCAATCACAGCAGCGTCACTGGCAGTGGGGTCACCGTATAAAATGTTGTCCTTGATGGTTCCGGTAAACAAGAACACATCTTGGGACACTAAGCCGATATTCTTCCGCAGCGACCGAAGCTGTATATCCCGCACATCCCGACCGTCGACGTAGATGGCACCACCGGTTACATCATAGAAGCGGGGAATCAAATGACATAATGTAGTTTTACCTCCGCCGGAGGGACCCACCAGAGCAACCGTCTTCCCCGGCTCGACAGTCAAGTCTACATTGTAAAGCACCGGCGCCTGCTCGTGATACTCAAAGGAAACGTTCTTAAGCTCGATATGCCCCTCAACCTCCTTAAGCTCCACAGCCTTCGGAGAATCAACGATTTGGGGCTTCGTATCCATCAGTTCCACAAACCTGGCAAAACCCGACATACCCTGCTGATACTGCTGTGTAAAGGCTGTCAAGCGTCTAATGGGCTGCAGGAAAAAGCTGATGAACATCAGATAGGCAGTTAAGTCTGCCAAGTCAATCAGCCCGTAGTAGGTGTACAGTCCGCCAACACCCAAGACTGCCAGGTTCAGCAGATTGGTGAGAAAGTTGAGCCCCGCAGTATACTCCGCCATGTGTTTAAAGGCACCTTCCCTGGCCTCTTTGAAGTCCAGGTTGGCAGCATCGAATCTGTCGATTTCATACTCCTCGTTGGTGTAGCTCTTGGCTACCCGAATACCCGAGAGGCTGTTCTCCAGATCTGCATTTACCCGCGCGACTTTCTCCCGTTCCCGGCGGAAAGCGGAGCGCATCTTGGTTCGTCTGGAAATGGCAAACCAGGCAATGAAGGGAACGAAAACAAAGACGATTAAGGTCAGATGGACATTGATGGACATCAGATAAATGAAGGACCCGATGAGCATGAAAGAAGCGATGAGCAGATCTTCAGGGCCGTGGTGGGCAAGCTCGACTACATCCCGGAGGTCATTGACCATCCTGGACATCAGGTACCCAACCCGGGTGTTGTCGAAAAAATGGAAGTCCAGGGTCTGAAGATGGGAAAAAAGATCTTTCCGCATCTGATACTCCATCCTGACACCCACAACATGGCCCCAATAGTCCACTATATACTGCAGTACCAGCCGCAATACATACATCAGCACCATCGCTCCGACATAGATCACCATCAAGCGCAGCTGGCGGTTGGGAATAAAATCCTTCATGAATACTCTGGTCATTATGGGGAATACCAGGTCCAGCACCGCGATCAATGATGCACAGACCATGTCCAGTACAAACAGCTTCCAGGCATAGCGATAATAGCTAACGAATCGTTTCAGTAATGACACCTATGTGCCCCCCTGCAGAATACTACTCCACCGAAGTGTGCCTATTTATACACACCAATCATACACTATTCCATACCCAAGGCGCCATCTCCTGCCCTTTGGGGCCCAGTTTGAAAGGCGCCAGTTCGGCAGGCCAATTTCCGGTAAGCCTATTGTAGAGATACTTTTCACTATCATTGACGCCTTATAAGTGCTATAATGTGGTAGCAGCGTGCTTGTCCTCGTTGAGCGATGATTTCTTGCCCGGTTCCCCTTCGGATTTTCGTTTTCAGAGGTCTTGACATTTAACATCCCCATAAAGGGTATACCCAATATGGCAGTGGTGTTAATCACGTAAAGGAGGGAGTACCATGCGCAGCATCGTCC
>JAAYGR010000294.1 GCA_012727675.1 Bacillota bacterium | reverse complement strand
TTTTTCCGGGAACTGGGATTCCCGCTAAAAAAGATCAAGGAGATCATTGAGAGCCCGGCATTTGACCAGCAAGAAGCCTTAGTCTTGCAGCGCAAGATGCTCATGGAAAAACGCCGGCGAATAGATCAGATGTTGGAAACTATTGATAAAACCATCCGACATCTCAAGGGAGAGATCGAAATGACTAGAGAAGAGAAGTTCAAGGGTTTCGATTTCAGCCGCAACCCTTGCGAAGAGGAAGCCAGACAGCGTTGGGGAAATGAAGCCGTTGATAAAGCAAATGCAAGGCTCGGCGCTCTTTCCAAGGCGGACCAAGGGGTGTTGGCAGAGAGGATGAATGAAATATACCGGAGACTGGCTGAGCTGCGGCACGGTTCTCCAGATTCCGACGAAGCACAGGCAGCCATCAAGGCCTGGTATGACTTGCTCAACTCAAACTTCGGTACCTATACCCCAGAGGTATTTAAAGCCCTTGGACAGATGTACGTCGATGATGAGCGATTCACTGAGAGTATAGACCAATTCGGCGAGGGATTGGCTGTGTTCATGCGGGATGCTATGGCCTACTTTGCCGACAACCATGGAGCGACACAGGCCGATGACAAGTGCTGACGGCAGACGGTGATGGAGGAGAGGCTGTTTCAGCCCTCCTCCACAACGGAACTCTCCCTCAGGGTCAGCAAACCGGTAAGGAGTATTACTGGGAATATGACCGCCAGCAGCATACCCACCCGCAGATCGCCATTGCTGGCGTCGGCTGCAAATCCCACCAAGGTTGGCCCTGAGGCACAGCCCAAATCCCCGGCCAACGCCAGGAATGCAAACATTGCCGTTCCGCCGGTAGGCAGTGTTCTGGCAGCTATACTCACGGTACCGGGCCAAAAGATCCCCACAGAGAATCCGCACAGGGCGCAGCCTATCAAGCCCAGGACTGGATTTCTAGATAACCCGGCCAGCAGGTAACATACTATACAGAGTCCAGCACTGCCCATCATCATTTGTTTTAAGGGAATATGGTCACTGTATTTCCCATGGAGCAACCGAGCTAAGCCCATTAACAGCGCAAAACCAGCGGGGCCGGCCAAATCTCCAATGGTTTTGTCAACCCGCAAACCTGCCTCGGCGAAAGCAGAGGACCACTGGCTCATTGCATGTTCTGCTGCTCCAGCACTTACCATCAGCAGCATAAACAGCCAAAAAACCTTCTTCCCAAACAGGCTTCTGACAGTCAGTCCCTCATTGTCCCCTACGATGGGATATAGGGGTACCTGGGAGAAATAGACCAGATTGAAGGCTGGGATCAATGCCCATATACATGCCATTATTCTCCAGTTTTGGATTCCTGCTAGTGCGAAAAAGGCCGTCGAGAGCAGCACCACACCCACATGGCCCCAGCAATAGAAGGAATGGAGCAGACTCATGGCCGCCTCCTTCTTTTCGGTGGGGCAAGCCTCGACTATTGGACTGATGATTACCTCAATGATGCCTCCGCCGATGGCATAGAGCACAACGGCAGTCATGAGGCCGACATAGCTGTTGCCAAACAGATCGGGGAAAAATGCCATCCCTACTAAGCCCACGGTGGCAAAAAAGTGGGCGGCAACCGCCGAGACCCTGTACCCGATGCGGTCGACCACGCGAACCGAAATCAGATCCACACACAATTGGACAAGGAAGTTCACTGTGGTGATTAAAGTGATTTGCTCTAGGGATAACTGAAAGGATCTTTGAAAGGTCAAGAAAAGGAGTGGAGCAAAGTTGTTGACGATGGCTTGAGTGATATATCCGATATAACTGGCGTAAATGGTATGCTCATACCTAGTCCTGATGCTGGCTATCATCCATATTCTCCTATGTATGTAATATTTGGTTAAAACCTGTACCGTCTATTATTCCACAGAATACATCGATATCCTCTAAAGCTTCATTCCCCGTTTCTTGGCGCCTTTTCCCCCATTACCTATTCTGATGAATAAAAAAGCCCGCCCCCCTGGGGACTCCAGAGGCTGGGCCCTTTGAAGTCTTAGGGGAGCGAGCTAAAGGAGGTTAATCGGTTTACGCCTTAGCGATTGCCTTACCGAACTCCACAGCTGCCTCTTGGGCATCAAGATCAGGATTCCACAGCTGCTTAAATCCCTCGTTGATCAGCTCAAGGCCTGCATCCTGCAAGAGCTCGCCGACAATCTTTACCGACTCTCCACTCCAGCCGTAACAGCCGAATGCTGCTGCCTTTTTCTTCTTGAATTTCATCTGCTTCACCATATGCAAGAATCCGTTTACCGAGTGGAGGATCCCGTTATTGATGGTAGGTGAACCTACTACCACGGCTTTAGATTTGAAGACTTCGGTGATCACGTCATTGACATCGCTCTTGGCCAGGTGGTAGGACTTGACAGTTACATTGGGATCTGCTAAACCGATGCCTTCCACAATCTTCTCAGCCAGCATCTTGGTACCGTTCCACATGGTGTCGTAGACTACGGTGATCTGGTCCTCTTGATAATCATTGGCCCACTCTGCGTATTTTTCTACAATCTGCATGGGATTGTCTCTCCAGATCACCCCATGGCTGGTGGCAATGATGTCGATATCCAGATTCAAGGACAGGATTTCATCCAGTTTTCTCCTCAAGATGGGGCTAAAGGGTGTCAAGATGTTAGCGTAATACTTCATAGCTTCAGTAAAGAGTTCGCACTGATCCACCAAGTCATTGTACAATTTTTCCGTAGCATAGTGCTGTCCAAAGGCATCATTGCTGAACAGTATATTGTCTTTGGTCAGATAGGCAGCCATACTGTCGGGCCAATGGAGCATGGCCATTTCAACAAATATCAGCTCCTTGCCGTTGCCGATGTCTAATTTATCCCCAGTTTTTACCACATTGAAATTCCAGTCCTTATGGTACTGGCCCTTCAAAGACTTGACCGCGTTAGCGGTACAGTAGATCGGCGTATCGGGGATATGTTCCATTAAAATGGGGAGTGCTCCGCTGTGGTCCACCTCTCCGTGGTTGATCACAATATAGTCAATGTCCTTTAGGTCGATTTCCCGAGCCAAATTCTCCACGAACTCGTCGGCAAAGGGCAGCCATACCGTATCGATCAAGACAGTTTTTTCTTCCCGGATTAAGTAGGCATTGTAAGTTGAACCTTTATGAGTCGAATATTCGTATCCGTGGAAATCCCGCAGCTCCCAGTCGACCTTGCCTACCCAG
>JAAYGR010000293.1 GCA_012727675.1 Bacillota bacterium | reverse complement strand
TCAGTAAAGGAGATAGCATCCACATCATTCCATTTGTATACCGCCAGGTCACCTGGTAAGCCCTGGAGCTCCCTCTGCAGTCGGTCTGCAGCCTGGGGTGCCTGTTCTTTACTCTCCAGCCTGACCACAACCTTGCTGACTACATCGCCCACTGCCAGAGCTTCCTGCGCGATATCTAAAGGAAGGTAGACCAAGAAGTTGTTGATGTTGGGGTTGATAGTATGAACCAAACCGGAGATCTCCGCGTCGATGGTATTAAATGTGTTATTCTTATCTCTAACCAACAGGATAACATAATCACCTATCCCGACATCCAGCAAATCGGCAAGTCTCTTGCCCATGACCACCCGGTACTCCCCTAGGGAGAACATCTCTCCTTCTACGAACTTATCTGTCAGGGAGAAGACCTTGAGCAGGTCCTCCGGCACTACACCCCGCCCCACCACCGGCAGTTCGTTGATGCCGTTATTTAGTCTTGCTTGGAAAGAGAGCTCAGCTGAGCTCCCCACATAGCCCTCCACCTTCTCTAGTTTCATGCTGGGTAGAAGGTTGAGGGGAATCAGGTTATCTAAAGGCAGCTTTTCCTCTTCCTCCCAGTAGGCACTGCTGACTATCTGCAGATGCCCTGTTTCATAGTCGATAATCGCCTCATAGGACATCTCATTTATGCCGGCCATCAGGGAATCAAACATGATGTAGAAAAAGACAGCAAAGGCAATGATCAGTCCTACTGCTAGGGTCCGAGTGCGGTGCCTAACTAGATTCTTAAAGGCTAATTTAGTGAGAAACACCGGCCTCTTCCCTCCTTCGATCCAGCGAGATGAGACCATCTCTGATCTCCACCAGCCGAGCAGCATATTCCATGACCCTGGGATCATGGGTTGAGAAAATGAAGGTTGTCCCCAGCTCTTTATTCATCTTCACCATGATTTCCAGAACTTCTTCACTGGTTTTGGAGTCGAGGTTAGCGGTGGGTTCATCGGCGAGTACCAGCTTAGGCTCTTTGACTAATGCTCTAGCTATTGCCACCCGCTGCTTCTGCCCGCCGGAAAGCTCGTTGGGCTTCCGGTTCTCTAGCCCTCCTAGACCAACCGCAGACAGCATGTTCATAACCCGGTCCCGCAGTTCTCTCTTGTCGTATCTGTTGAGCAACCTAATGGCAAACTCCACATTTTCATAGGCAGTCAAGACTGGAATGAGATTATAACTTTGAAAAATAAAACCGATATTCTCCCGCCGGATCTTGGCCAATCCCTTCTTGTCTATTTCACTGAGTTCCCTGCCGTCGAACATCAAGGTGCCGGCCGTTGGCTTATCTAGACAGCCGATTAGATTAAGCAAAGTAGTCTTTCCCGAACCCGACGGACCAAAGATGGTAGTAAACTCTCCTGCCTCTACAGTGAGATCGATCCCCCTGAGGGCTGGTACCTCGATTTTCCCCTGTTGATAGATCTTGGTAACGCCTTTAAGCTCCAGCAAAGCCATAAGATAACCTCCCTCGCCGTCAGTATTGCCCCACCGGCGGACCAGAAGTCTTAAGGCCTAATGTCCCGCAGGCAGGCGGCTTCCACCTGACACTACCCTAATCCTGCAGCTTTCTTTTTATCCCATTTTCAACGACATACAGCATTTTATCGACGATGGCCATATCGTCGAAATCCAGCTTCCCATCTTCATAAACGAGGTCAACCATGGAGTAACTTAGACCAGCTAGAACCCGGGCAGCTACTTTAATGTCGATCTTGGGATCCAGCTCCTGGTCGGCCATAGCCTTCTCCACCAGCCTCTCATAGAATTCGTTGGTGGTATCTCTATGCTCACCGATTACCTCGTAGTAAAGTTCTGGGTTGTTGAGTAGCTGCATGCCGATAGCCAGCAAGCGCGGGTTCTCCTTGGCAAAGCGAATGCCGCTCAGGTACAACTCCCGCAGGAGCTGGAAGAAGGTGTAATCCTGCATGTGACGCATCATGTCCTGATTGATATACTCAATCTTCCTCTCCGCTATCAGCCCAATGATGTACTTGAACAGGTCCTTCTTGTCCTCGAAGTACTGGTAGAAGCTTCCCTTAGCTATTCCAGCAGCATCGACAATGGC
>JAAYGR010000292.1 GCA_012727675.1 Bacillota bacterium | reverse complement strand
CCAGTTTTTCTAACTTCCGACACCGTTTCCCGCAGTCCGCGTGTTAAATCAACTTCCGGTTTCCAGCTAAACACCCTTACCAGCTCGCGGTTAGATAAGAAGCTGCGGCTGATCTCCCCCGGCCGCTCTTCTTGGTATATCACTTCACCGCTGTAACCGGTTTCCATTTGAATAAGTCTCAGGAGCTCATTGACTGAAGTCTCAGTTTGGCTGCTCACGTTGAGAATACGGCCGCCACCTAATTTCAAAGCCAGCACATTGGCCCGGGCAACGTCCTTAACGTAGATGAAATCCCTCGTCTGGCAGCCGCTACCGTAGATGATAGGCGGCTCTCCCGCCAACAATCGGTCAGTGAATATAGCGACTACTCCCCCTTCGCCGCTGCTGTCCTGGCGGGGGCCGTATACATTGGAATACCGCAGCACCACATAGTCCAACCCATAAAGCTGTTGGTACATATGTAGATAATGCTCCACTGTGTGCTTGCTGATCCCGTAGGGGGAAATGGGGTTAAGTGGATGATCTTCATCTACCGGCAGATACTCGGGATTTCCGTAGACAGCTGCGGAAGAAGAGTAGATGATGCGGCTGCAGCCAAAACGGCGGGCTAGCTCTAGAAGGTTTAGACTGCCTATAATATTGATCCGGGCATCGAATTCAGGTGCCTCTAGGGAAGTAGTGACCCGCACCTGGGCAGCGGCATGGATGATCTTATCAGGTTTGAAATCGACAAACACCGTTTCCAGTTCCGATGAGCAGATATCGCACTGGTAGAATGACGCCTCAAGGGGAATATACTCCCGCTTGCCTGTGGAAAGGTCATCAACGACTCCTACCCTGTACCCTTCCGCGAGCAGAGCATCGGCGATATGGGAACCGATAAAACCAGCACCGCCGGTGACCAATATCCTCTCCATCTTTCTCCCCTTCTCTTAGCTCAGTTGTGGGAAAGCTGCCTCCTGCTAGAGTTTTCTTTCCCTCAATGCCTCCCGCATACCCTCCATATAATCATGATGGGTGATCAGTCGGACCAAAATCCGAACCAGCAGATGCCAGCCCCTATCCTCCAGGGTCTGCAAGAGACGCATGGTGCCTTCTCGATTGGGCCAATTGCCAATGCTGAGCACCCTATCCAACCCGAACATAATGGGACTCATTTCCACCTGCAGGCGGGTTGCCCAGGTGGGATCCCGCTCCACAAAGAGCACCGCCATCCTGCCCCGCTCCCGTTCCCGCTGGCGGTGCCGGGGAAGTGAGGCCACCTTCAGCGGCTCTTTATAGTGGTATCCAACGGCTTCGGGCACCTTCACCTTGCGAAGACCCAGTTTGCGCAGTCTATGGCCAAGCTCCAGGTCTTCCCAGCCGTATTGGTTGAAGGCTTCATCGAAGAGCCCCGCCTCCAACAAGTGCTCCTTGGCAACCGAGGCATTGCCGGTTGCAAAAAAGGCCCGGGACATATCGGTAATCTTAAATGATGCCGAGTAAGGATCATCAATATTATCGGTATGGACAACGGGACCAACAGCAACTACTTGCGGTTCATTATGGGCAGCAAGGTGGGCACCGATAAACTCCGGCACCACCAAAATAT
>JAAYGR010000291.1 GCA_012727675.1 Bacillota bacterium | reverse complement strand
GCTGGAGACAGAGATGCAAAAACGCGGCCTACACAGGCCGAAAGATGTACTCTATGCTAGCCTCGGCGCAGATGGAACCCTTTTTGTTCAGCCCCGGGCAGCTGTCAATCAGTCCCGTACCGGGAGCGGTTGATAGTAAGATCTGGGGAGGTTTGTCTCAGGTGCGTGTAGACTGGAGATTTCTTGTATTGGCGGTCCTGATGGCGGTATTCTTGGCAGCCGGCTACATAACAGACAAAAATGTTATGGCCGCGGTGAAGGAGCTGCAGGACTTAGCCCAAGGAATAGAGGCTGCAGTTCTGGAAGACAATTGGACCTATGCCCACCAGCTTGTGGATGCCTTTTTCCACAGATGGCCCCCTGTCCGGCGTACATGGGATCTAATCATGGACCGGGATGAGATGGACCAATTTGATTTAAGCCTTGCCCGCCTACAGCGCTGCACCAGCCAGCAAGACAAGAACGGAGCTCTAGCGGAACTGGCAGAGCTCCGTACTTTGCTTATCCATGTGGAGCAGAAGGAGGTTTTCCGGTGGCGGAACCTCCTTTGAGGACAAGATACACCCGAATATGAGCAGGAAATCCTCCGCCCAGCAGGAAGATCGCAACTAAGGATTATGGCTGTCTGTAATATGGGATGGGGGAGTGACTTCATGGAATACCTGCTGGGATTGGACATAGGGACTACTCACCTAAAGGCCGGGCTGTTTACACTGCAGGGGGAAGCAGCAGCTGTGAAGCTGGTAAGTACGCCTTCCCGGGATTTGGGCGGAGGCCGGGCTGTTTACGATCCGGAAGAGCTTTGGAGCAGGGTTTCCGGCTTGCTCCGGGAAATCACCGGTATGCTGCGGCCTGAAGATAAAATTCTGTCCATCGGTATTGCCAGCATGGGTGAAGCTGGACTCCTGCTGGATGAAGAGGGCAAACCTCTAACCCCAATCATTGCTTGGTACGATTCCCGGGGTGAAGAGGTGGCTGGATGGATAGATTCCTTCGGTGCCAGCCGCATCCTGGAGATCACCGGCCTTTCACCAGACTACATATATTCGCTGCTCAAGCTCCTTTGGCTCAAGATCCACGAGCCGGAGATCCTATCCAGGGCGAAGAAATGGCTCTGTATGATGGATTACATTATCTACCGATTGACAGGAGAATTTGCCACAGACTATTCCATTGCTACCCGGACGATGCTTTTTGATATCAATCGCAAGGCCTGGTCCGGGGAGATTGCCGGCGCTGCAGGTCTGGACTTGGAACTGATGCCCAAGGCGCATCCCGGCGGCACAGTAGTCGGCCAAGTCACAGAGACAGCTTCCCAGAGCACCGGCTTGGAGCCGGGGGTGCCTGTGTGCACAGGGGGCCATGACCATCTCTGCGGGGCTTTTGCCGTAGGCGTCTTTGAACCCGGGAAGGTGCTGGATTCCATGGGGACTGCCGAGAGCTTGGTCGCCGCTTACTCTAGGATTCCCCGATTGACCCCCGATGTCATTAAGGGGTTTGGTGTAGGGTGCCATGTTGTAGGAAATGCGTATTACTTACTGGGGGGCATCCATGCCTCAGGACTGTGCGTAGAGTGGTTCAGGAGGGAGTTCAGCAGTCCAGAACAGGCTGTAGCCGAGGGACGGGGGGTCAGCATCTACGATATTCTCGTCGAAGAGGCAGAGAAGTCGCCTGCGGGGGCCCAGGGTCTCATGTTTATTCCCCACCTGCGGGGGGCAGGGCCCTCTGATACCAATCCCCACAGCCGAGCAGCTTTTCTGGGAATTAGGGAATACCACGAACGAAAGGACCACATGCGGGCGATTCTTGAAGGCTTAGCTTGCGAATTTGCCTATACTCTCCGGAGCTCCCAGGATATCTTAGGTCTCGATGTCTCCAAGATACAGGCCATTGGCGGCGGGACTAAGAACCGGTTGTGGATGGAGATCAAAGCAGCAGTTTTGAATATGCCCATCGAAATACCGGCTGTGCAGGAATCCACCCTTCTTGGTGCTGCGCTGTTGGGCGGGCTTGGGGCCGGGGTATACCGTGATGAATACGAGGCCTTGTCTGAAACTTACCGGGTGTTACATACTTTCGAACCGGATCCGAAGCTGGTTGGACAGTATGCAGATCTTTACGAAGCCTACAGCCGGATTCTTCCCTTAGCTGGTGAGATCAGCCGGGTGATCGCCAGCTATCAAGCGTAAGAACCCATGCAGGAGGATAATCAGTAAGTAGGGGGATAATGTTGAGCCAAGTCACCATTATCCCCCTTTACTGCCCTCCTTTTTCCTTTGTTATTTATTGCAATACATCGGGGTATGGGAACTGACCCAGGTAACCGCTAAACTGCTGCTGGGCTTGCTGCAGCTTTTGCTGTTCCACACCCTCGAATTTATACCAGCCCCGCTGGAACATAGCATTAAAGCTGTCTCTGGCAGCTTTGTGGGTATCACAGAGGATGCTTTCTACATCACTGTGGAGAGCGGGATAACTGGCCTCCCTGGCAAAGACATTATAGTTGTCTGTCAAGTACTTCTCTGTGGCCAATACATCATTAAGTATATCCCGGTCATTCATCTGGGGGCCTTTTACTTTAGGCAAAGTACCCGCCTGGGGATTCTGAATCATCTTGCTGTTCGGCGGCACGGTTTTCACCTCCCTGTGTTACTGTGATGTTGGCTGATTGGCTATGGCCTTGGCCGGATTCAGGTGGCTGAGTAGTTTCTGGTAGTGATTCTGATGCATTCTGCTCAACCGTTCACAGATGTCCTTAACTCCCTGTTCCTGGGCCATCTGGGCATACATTCCGAATTTCTTGGCCGCCAGCAGCTCCCAGGACAGCGCATCTTGGATATAGCTTAGATCCTTGGTGGTTACGATTTCCGGAGGCTGTTGCATAACCCCGGCTTGGGTACCGATACCTGTCTGTAACTGCACTCTTCCATGACCTCCCTTCACTGTCCACTACACAGATTAGTATGACCACCCCTAAGCTATACAATCCCTGAAAATCCTACCCTCTGAAGCTAAGCTGGAGTCAGCCAAAGAGTCGACGGCGGGCTTTTTGCGGTCAATCCTTAACTAGACTACTTTCAGGTTGTGTTGTAGAATAAGCCTGATCACAACAAGCAGCAGGGAAATGGAGCTGGAGCCAATGATTACCAAGGCAACATGGATCAATGGGTTAAGAAACGGCGTCGACACCATTTGGGAACTGGCAAAAGTAGTTATTCCGGTGACTTTGGTAATTACCGTGTTGAAAGAAACTGGCTGGTTAGGCTTGCTGGCAGATCGGCTGGGACCTTTTATGTCACTCCTGGGGCTGCCTGGAGAGGCGGCACTAGCTTTAGTGGTAGGGTATTTCTTGAACATCTACAGCGCCATTGCAGTCATTCTCGTGTTGGACTTAACTGTAAAGCAGATTACTGTGATTTCTATCATGATCGGCATCTGCCACAACCTATTTGTGGAAAGTGCTGTGACCAGCAAAATGGGGGTTAAACCTCTGCCTCTGGCTCTTCTCAGAGTTGTCGTTTCAGTCTTAGCAGGTATTGGAGTTAATTGGGCTTTCTGATTTAAGTCCTGGAAATTAAGGGGCTTGACCAAGGGGTGAAACAGATGGAGTTCTCTCTGATAAATGCAGTGATCGATGGGCTTGAGGCTGGTCTTATGGGTCTAAAAAATATCGCCCTCATCGTGCTGCCCTTGATGGTTGTCATTGAAGCAGCCAAAGATAGCGGTGTGATGGAGTGGGTTACTGGGAAATTTCAATCATTGGCCTCCCTGCTGCAGATTTCCAAAGAATCCCTTCTGCCTTTAGTGGTGGGATTGATCGCCGGTATCGCCTTCGGCTCAGGGGTCCTCATTAATGCCACTAGAGAAGGCTATCTTTCCAAGAAGGATCGCTATGTCGTCGCGGTTTTTCTCAACCTGTGCCACTCTGTATTTGAGGATACCCTGCTTTTGGTAGCTATTGGTGCAAGCCTGCCTTGGCTCCTGGGGAGCCGGCTGGTCCTTGCCACCATAGTAGCAATGCTGGTTACTCGACTTTTTCCGCAGCAGAGTCTGGATACCCAAAATCAGCCGGTAGAGCTGGGCTGATACCATAAAGCAGCCATATCATTCGCTTGCCCTAGTCTTAGACCTTTGGTGCAGTCTTGCTCTTCGCAGCAGCTTTGGTTTCAACTTCAATAAAGTTGCTCTGGAGGCTGCCCAAGTCTTGGAAGGAACCCGCCTGCGGAAGCGGAAAACAAAAGATAAACAGCCGTGATACTGCCGATGGGAAACTTACCGAGATAATATCACGGGATCACCTGCTGAGGGGAGAGGCGAGCTATGCGGCGCGTGGATTTAATGGGAATTTGGCAGCTAAGTCAGCTGGGGTCGGAGGAGAGTATACCGGCTCAGGTGCCGGGGGATAACTACAGTGCTCTCTTGGAGGCCCGTAAGATTCCAGACCCCTATTGGGGAGATAATGAGTTGGCGGTTCAGTGGGTTGGTGAAGCAGATTGGGTATATTCCCGAAAATTTACCTTAGGCGAAGATGTCTTGGGAGAAAGCTCTGTTTTTCTCAACTGTGAAGGGCTGGATACCATTGCAGATATTTACATCAACAATCAGCATGCAGGATCGACGGATAACATGTTCCGCCGGTATAGGTTTGAAGTTAAAGAGTACTGCCGGCTGGGGGAGAATGAGATTAAGATTGTCTTTCATTCAGCGGTGAAAACTGCTGCCGAACGCAGTCAGCATCTGCCCTATGAGATTCCCCACAGTCGGTATCCCATCCAATCACCCCATGTAAACTTGGTTCGGAAGGTGGCTTGTCACGGCGGCTGGGATTGGGGATGCTGTCTCATGGTATCCGGAATCTATGGGGATATTTACATAGGTGCCACATCACTGGGACGTATCGAGTATGTATATACAACCCAGACCCATACAGATGGGTCTTGCAGGGTGGAAGTTACTGCAGAGGTTGTGTCTCCTAGCGGCGGCGAGACTGAACTTCATGTTACCCTGGGGGACATCAAGCAGCGAAAACCAGTAATGCTGAAGCCGGGACTCAATATAGTCTCGACTGAAATCGAGGTGACGAATCCCCGGCTTTGGTGGCCGAACGGCCATGGTGAGCAGTTTCTCTATGATCTGACAGTCGCTATCGCCGGTGATGAGGTAAAGAAAAGGCTGGGACTGCGGAAGCTGGAGGTTATCACAGAAGAGGATGATATCGGCTTATCCTTCAAGATCAGGGTTAATGGAGTCGATATCTTCTGCAAGGGGGCTAACTGGATACCGGCAGATGCCTTGCCCCAAAGGCAGACCCGGGATCGGTTAGATGAGCTTCTAACTAGTGCTGCCGCTGCCCATATGAACATGATCCGGATTTGGGGAGGCGGGCAGTATGAGTCCGATGACTTTTATGACTTGTGTGATGAGAAGGGCCTTATGATCTGGCAGGATTTTATGTTCTCCTGTGCCCTTTACCCCGCAACCAAGGAATTTCTCGCGAATGTTCGGGAAGAGGTTATTCATCAGGTAAAGCGCCTGCGGGATCATGCCTGCATTGCCCTATGGTGCGGCAACAACGAGTGCTTGGGAGCCTTGAACTGGTTTGAGGTTTCCCGCCGTAATCGGGATCGATATCTTGTGGATTATGATCGGCTCTATGAAGGGACCATAGGTCAAGCAGTAGATGAAGCTGATCCTACCCGATTGTACTGGCCCAGCTCGCCCTGCGGCGGCCGCGGCGATTATTCCGATAACTGGCACGAAGATTCCCGGGGTGATATGCATTATTGGACCGTATGGCATGAAAATGCCTCCTTCGATGCCTATTTTGATGTAATTCCCCGGTTCTGCTCTGAGTTTGGCTATCAATCATTTCCCTCCCTGGAAACTATTGCATCCTTTGCACCTGAGAGCCATTTCAATCCCACTGCTCCCTTCATGGAGCATCATCAGCGGAATCCCGCGGGTAATTCCAAGATCGTAGAGATGATGACCCGATACTTCCGGGTGCCGGAGGGCTTTGAGAACTTTGTCTTCTTAAGCCAGGTGCAGCAGGGGTTGGCTATAAGGATGGGGGTGGAGTATTGGCGGCATCTACAGCCCACCTGTATGGGGACCTTGTACTGGCAGCTCAATGATGTCTGGCCGGTTTGTTCCTGGTCATCATTGGAATACAGCGGTCGGTGGAAGCTCCTTCACTACATGGCTAAGCGGTTCTATGGGCCCGTGATTGCAACTGCCTTCCAGAATCAGGACGGTGAGCTGGAGATTTGGGTAGTTAATGATCAACATCAGGCTCAAACCGCTAGAGTCATCCTGCAGATATGGGATTTTTCCGGCAGTATCCGCAAAGAGGAGGAGTACACCGGGGTAGTTCCTGCAGGAGGAGCCCTTCTCTTGGCGAAACGTCCCCTAGATGAGCTTGCTCCCAAGCCCGATGAAGTATTTGCTTTCTTGGAACTGACAGGGGATGGTGTCTATCACTATAACGACCACTTCTTTACTGAATATAAGAGGTGCCATTTGCCTGATGCCAACATAAAGGTGACCACGGAAGAGGTTGATGGCGCCTATCGAGTCGAAGTTTCCAGCGACATGCCCGCATTTTTCGTCACCTTGGAGACCCGGGGAATCAGGGGCGAGTTTGACGATAACTGCTTCTCCTTACTCCCCGGAAAACCAAGGACTCTGGTCTTTACTCCGAAGGAAGCCGTCACCTTGAAGGAATTTGACGACTCCCTAAAGGTATACCATCTGCGGGCGACCTATCGGTAGGATGATGTTTGTCAAAGGTAAGGTCATCGTGACCTAAAGGTATCAGGGTGATCCTGAAAAAGGGGGCAGGGGTATGAATAGGCTAGTAAAGAGGTTTGGCTTAGCTCTATTGGTTGTCAGTTTGCTTGTGGGGCCGGCAGCATATGCGGCATCACCAGAGACCATTATAAGTCAAAGCACAGCGGCCCTCCGGGATATGGCTGTTGAGCCCGATGCAGGTGCTATGGTCAGTCTCCTGAAGGAGGCCCGGGGTGTTGCCATCTTTCCATCGGTGGTCAAAGCCGGGATTTTCTTAGGGGGCAAGTATGGAGAGGGATTGGTGCTGCAGCGGGATCAGGAGACAGGCACTTGGTATGGTCCCAGCTTTATTACAATGAAGGGAGTCTCCTACGGTCTGCAGTTTGGTGTACAGTCAACTGCCCTGGTGCTGGTCATCAACAACGATGAAGGCATGGAGCGTTTCAGAGGCTCACAGGAATTTACCCTGGGAGGAGATATCGGCATAGCGGCTGGTCCTATAGGACGGCAGGCAGGGGCCAGTACTGATGTCCAGCTGAAGTCAGCCATTTACAGTTATTCCATGAGCAAGGGGCTGTTCGCTGGTTTTTCACTGGAAGGGGCCATAATCGAGACTGATCACGATGCCAATAGGAACTACTGGGGAAGGGCGTCATCTCCCGAAGATATCCTTGAGTTCCCAGCTGAAGGCTCTAAAATAAAGCCCTTGGTGGATGAGTTGGAACGATTGATGACCCAGTCAAAGTAAGACTGAAAAGTAGGATTGATTTGAGAGCGGCAGATTTGCAAGGGGCCTGGGAACACCCAGACCCCTTCAAATATTTCTAAGACCCATAATGGGTTTCTTGAATCCTATTGATCCACTAAGCCGATTTCCCGCAGCCCATGGTAAATCCCGTCATCATCGTTGCTCTTGGTCACGAAATCGGCCACCTCCAGTACTTGGGGCATGGCATTACCCATGGCAACACCCACCCCGGCCATGGCCACGATCTCACTGTCGTTTTCACCATCGCCAAAGGCGATTAGGTCCTGCAGCGGTATCTCCAGCATATCGGCTACCTGTCTCAGAGCCCTGCCTTTAGAAACCCCTTGACCTACGATTTCACAGTAGGTTGGCTTGGAAAAGCTGACATACAGAGGCAGATCCTGGGAATCGATCCAATCCCGGTAGGTAGCGATTTCCTCGGCCTCGCCCATCAAGAGAACTTTATGGGCATCGGGCATGGAGTCCCCCAAGAGATCTTCCACCGTTCTAGGCTCGAAATTCACGATTGCTGCTTCCTGTTCTGCCCACTTGCTTGAGGCCTCAACGAACCACTCCCAGCCCGCCATAAGATTGACGTGGAGATTGCGCCGACGGCCCTCTTCAATGGCTGTCTTGGCGGCCTCACGGCTCATGGGCATCTCCCAGAGGATCTTATTTCCCTTAACAATGATGGCTCCATTGAGGGCAATGGAGATGGTACTTTCAATGCCCAAGCGGTCGGCGATGTCAACGACGCTCCTTGGGGGTCTTGCTGTAGCCAAAACGATGTGGTGGCCGTCCTCTGAAACCTTGGCGAGAGCCCGCTTGGTCGAAGGCAGGATGGTATGGGAACTAGTAAGCAGGGTGCCGTCCACATCAAAGGCCAGTAATTTGCGCTTATTGTCCACTGGGGGCGATACCTCCTTCTCGATGCTAAGACTCTATACCCTTCTGGATGGAGTGCTGCCGGTCCTGCTCCTCTAACCTGACCATGTCGGGAATCTGGAACCATCCAACAAGGGTCCTCATAGTGTATTAGCAAGGTATATTAGCAAGAATGCTGCGGCGGCGAAAACACGGTTTGCTGCCGGTATTATACCCTTGGAGTTGGGGCAGCCAAACCAGCGGCTTGCGGGGCGAGGTGTGAGGCTCATGACGGTAATGTGCTCGCTAGCTGACTTACCAATTGGCGCAAGGGGGATCGTTGTCGAAATCAAGGCAGACGGGAACACCAGAAGGCGGCTGCTGGATCTGGGATTTGTCCTCGATACCGCGGTGGAGGCAGTCCGCCGAAGCCCCTTGGGGGACCCTACTGCTTATCAAGTGAGGGGTGCGGTTATTGCCCTCAGGGAAGAGGATGGCAGTGCCGTACTGGTCAGACCCATATAAGTGTTGGTACGGGAGGCGAAGAAGTGAAGCACGATTATTACCCACCGGGGATTAAGGGAATAGACGGAGATTACACGGCCGCATTGGCTGGAAATCCCAACACCGGAAAGAGTACTGTTTTCAATGCCTTGACGGGGCTCAATCAACATACCGGCAATTGGCCGGGCAAGACTGTAACCCAGGCCCGGGGGTATTATCGGCATCGGGGGAAAACCGCCGTTATCGTTGATCTGCCGGGAACTTATTCCCTTTCAGCCAATTCCCTGGAAGAGGAGGTGGCCAGGGATTTTATCTGTTTCGCTCAGCCGGAAGTAACTGTGGTTATGGCCGATGCCACCTGCCTGGAGCGAAATCTCAATTTGGTGCTGCAGATATTGGAGATTACTCCCAAGGTTGTAGTTTGTCTTAACCTTATGGACGAGGCGGAAAGAAAAGGCTTGAAACTGGATGTCGACCAGTTAGCCGATGAATTGGGTGTTCCGGTGGTACCCACTGCTGCCCATATAGGCAGAGGCATAGCAGAGTTGAAAGACAAGATTCATTCCGTTGCTGTCAGTGAAATTCTCCCGCGTCCCAAACCGGTAACCTACAGTCAGCAGTTGGAAGAAGCTATCCGGCAGTTGGAAACAAGTCTGCAGCGGGTATACACCAACGGCATCAGCAGGCGGTGGATAGCTCTGCGGCTCCTGGAAGGTGATCATTCAGTAATTGAGGCTATTCGCGAGTACAGTTTAGCTGAGGGTAAGGGGGCAGAATAGGCGTGGGAGTGGATGCAGCACTAAATCTAGATGAGCTCATAGAACACGGCCGGGAGCTCCGGAACAAATTAGGTCCAGAGACGGAGATCCAGGATGAGATAGTAACATCGATTTACCGAAGGGCTGAAGCCATAGCATCTAAAGTGGCAGCACAGGCTGGCGGCAGGGGTAGGGATTGGAATAAGACCATCGATGATTTGCTTACCTCTAGACTAGTGGGATTTCCACTAATGCTGCTGCTTCTAGGGGGTATTCTGTGGCTTACCATCTCAGGGGCGAATTATCCTTCTAATGCCCTGGCAGCTTTGTTTTTCATGTTGGAAGATAAGCTGACATTTCTTTTCTTGCGGTGGCAAACCCCAGAATGGCTCCATGGGCTGGTTGTCTTAGGGACCTTTAGGTGTCTAGCTTGGGTAGTCTCAGTGATGCTTCCTCCAATGGCTATCTTCTTTCCCCTTTTTACTTTGCTGGAGGATTTAGGTTATCTGCCCAGGGTTGCCTTTAATCTAGATAATATCTTCAAGCGGTGCGGGGCACATGGAAAGCAGGCACTGACCATGGCCATGGGTTTCGGCTGCAACGCGGCAGGGGTTATGGCAGCCCGGATTATCGACTCGCCCCGGGAGCGGATGATTGCCATCTTGACAAACAATTTCATCCCGTGTAACGGCCGCTTCCCCCTACTGATCTCCATGGCTGTCCTTTTCTTGGGAGCGGGGGGACTGAAGTACGGAAGCGCCATTGCATCTTTGACCGTAGCGGGCATGGTACTATTGGGCATAGGCGTGACTTTCTTAGTCTCATATGTTCTCTCCAGCACAATGCTAAAGGGGATATCTTCATCCTTTACATTGGAGCTGCCGCCCTACCGGCGGCCCCAGGTACTTCAGGTGTTGGTTCGGTCTGTTCTTGATCGCACTCTCTTTGTACTGTGGCGGGCGGTCAAGGTTGCTGCACCCGCCGGTGCATTGGTTTGGGTTCTGGCCAATACCAATATCGGCGGCATGAGTATTATCGAGCACCTGGCGGGCTATCTCGATCCTGCCGGCCGCCTGATAGGTTTAGATGGATTTATCCTGTTGGCTTTCATCTTGGGTTTGCCGGCTAATGAGATTGTGATCCCCACTTTGCTCATGAGTTACCTGGGGGCCGGTGCCTTATTGGAGCTGGAGAGTCTGTCGGCAATGCGAGAGCTGCTCTTGGCCCGGGGATGGACCTGGCTTACAGCCCTCAATGTCATGGTATTTTCGGTGCTCCATTTCCCATGCGGTACTACACTGCTTACCATCAAGCATGAGACCGGCGGCTGGAAATGGACCATCATCGCTGTCTTATTGACCACAGGGACAGCGTTTCTCGCCTGTCTCCTAATTACACAGGTAGTCCAAACTCTGGGGCTGTTATTCTGAACCCCAGTTTTCACGGCTTCCACGGCCGATTTGCTCGACAGTCCATTTGCTGGTTAGGTGATTTGCGGCTAAACCGGCGGGGTGTTTCTCACGAATGCAGGAAGGGAGTACCACGGCGTCTCAGCCTCGATCCAGTTTCATCCTCGGCGATGGGCATAAATGACCCCCAGGTGGACCCTGGGGGCAGGTTATTTCACAGGATTTCCGTCTCGATGCTTGTAACTGAAACCGCTCCTTCCCTGTCGATGGAGGTGATGATAGCCTGCAGCTGGCTGTCGGCATGGGATGTGGAAGTTCCGATTACTGCAGCGGCGATGGTGCATTTTTGCCAAAGATCTTGATCATCGATTTCGGCAATAGCCGCATTATACTTGTTTCGCAACTTTGTTATTAAGCCCTTGGTGATGCTGCGCTTCTCCTTTAGAGAACGGCAATCGGCAATGTATAAGGTTATCCGAGCAATACCTACTACCATTTTGTCACCTTATCACCTACGGTAGACTTCATCGTCCTATCCCTGGATAACTGCCTTTAGGTTCTCCAGCCCTACCCGCACGCTGTCTTTGGGATCCATATTATACTCTTCAGTTTCGATAATAAACCACTGAATCCCTACCTCTGGTGCCGCTGCCACAATTCCGGCCAAATCTATGTCTCCTGTACCCACCTCAGTCTGCGGGCCGCCTCGCTTGAAATCCTTTACATGTACCAAGGGACAGCGGTCTTGATGTTTTTGCATATAGGCTACTGGATCAACACCGGCATGGAAGGTCCATCCCAAATCGATCTCTGCAATTACGCTGTCGCCGTCGGTATTGGCGTAGAAAATATCAAGGACGTACTCACCGTCAAAGGTCTTGAACTCCCATGCATGATTGTGATATCCAAGCTGAAGGCCCTGCTCCTTGACTTTCATTCCGATTTCAGTCATCTTTTCCGCAAAGGCCCGCCAGTCATCGACAGTGCTCTCGGCGATTAACTCCCTTGGAGGAGCAGGGCAGATGATATAGTGATTCCCCAGTTCCAAGTTATAATCTACTACCTGGTTTAGCTCCTGATCAAGCTGCTGGAACCCTACGTGGGAACCCACCGCCTTTAGGCCCAAATCACCCAAGATTGTCTTAAGCTCAGAAGCTTGTAGACCGCCGTAGCCGGCGAATTCCACCCCTTCATAACCCATTGCGGCCACGGTCTTGAGAACTCCGATAAAGTCCTGGGCAGCAGCTTTCCTGAGAGAATAAAGCTGTAAACCAATGGGGATTGACATACTCACGCAGCCTCCTTTAGTTGATTTAACACCGGAATATTCTTAGCGTATTATGCTCCTGATGTATTACTTGTCCAGCTGATTGCGGATTCCTCCAAATATTGGGCTGACTTGCCGCTGTTCTGTGGTGGTGTGCAGGAGATTTGGCAGAAGTTAGTGAATTAAGCCTGGCACGGGCATTGTTTGCCGGATAGACTAGTTGATGCATAATAAGCCTGTAAGGCAAGGAAGTATTACCAGTACCAGCAAGGGAGTCTTGGCGGTTACCAACGTGAATGGACAAGAATTGGAGATGGACGACCAGACCCCATAAGCCGCCAACTAGCTGCTGCTTACCGGGAATTGGTCCGCCAAGAGTGCGGCATCTAGCTGCTGGAACAGAAAGGTGTTTGGGAGAGTTGAAGGAGCATATGCAGGCAAAGACAGTTCCAGAGACGTTTCGAGGATATGTTCTTGACGGGTTCCAGCGGGAGGCCATCGCCCACCTTTTGGAAGGAGCCTCGGTTTTTGTGGCGGCGCCTACCGGCTCCGGCAAGACTCTGATCGCCGATTATGTAGTGGGGATGGCCCGAGATGTTCAAAAGGGAGTGATCTACACCGCTCCCATCAAGGCTTTGAGCAACCAGAAGTTCAAACAATTTCGAGGTACCTACGGAGAAGAGAATGTCGGTCTGATTACCGGTGATATTGTTCGCAACGAGGGCGCTCCGGTACTTGTAATGACAACAGAGATCTTTCGCAATATCCTCTTTGATCACAGCCGCCCCCTGGATGACATCGCCTATGTTATCTTTGATGAAATTCACTACATTGCCGATGAGGACCGGGGGTTTGTTTGGGAAGAAAGCTTGATTTTCCTGCCTGAACACATCCGATTCCTGGGACTCAGTGCTACCATCGCGAACGGCAGTGAGCTGCGGAATTGGATGTCAACTTTGCGTCCTGAGCCAGTACGGGTAGTGGAATATCGCCATCGGCCGGTGCCGCTATCCCACGGTTATTACGCCCAAGGATTGGGAATTACCACCCTTGATACACTGGAACAGTACTTGCGGGATACCGCTGCCAGCACCAAAGAGCCATGGCAGGATAAAACAACCTTTCCCCTGCCCAATCATGTAGAGCTGGTGGATGCATTGGGGGAACAGTACCTTCCCCTGCTGTTTTTTGTCTTCAGCCGGAGGGGATGTGAAGTCCATGCCGCTGAGCTGGCTCGGACCCACAACTACTTAACACCTG
>JAAYGR010000054.1 GCA_012727675.1 Bacillota bacterium | reverse complement strand
TGCAGGCCCCATTTCTTTATGCTACTTCGAGGGGAGGACGAATTTTGAACAGATTCTTGCGGGGTATCAGCCTCTACCTGCTGATTGCCATCATCGCAGTATCGATTGTAAGCAGCCTGTACCCTGGTATAGAAAGCAGCCTTGAGCTGGGGTATGGCGACTTTATTAACCAGGTAGAGAATGGACAAGTAAAATCCGCTCAAATGATAGGTGACCAGACAGTACAGGGTGTATTGCTGGATGGAACTAAGTTTTCCACCATAGTGCCCATGGGCAAGATGCCTGATGTAGCTGATTTGATGATGACGCACGGCGTGGAGCTGCGGGCGGCACCTACCCCAGCGACGCCCTGGTGGCTGGCGCTCCTGCCCAATGTCATCACTCTGGTAGTCTTTGTGGGCATATGGCTGTTTATTCTCAATCAGATGCAGGGCGGCAACAATCGGGCCATGTCCTTCGGCAAGAGCCGGGCTAGACTGCACACAGAGGATAAAATCAAGGTTCGGTTCAATGATGTTGCCGGACTTGATGAGGCTAAACAAGAACTGTCAGAAATTGTGGAGTTCCTGAAGCACCCCAAGAAATTCCAAGAGGTAGGTGCAGAGGTACCCAAAGGCGTGCTGCTGGTTGGACCTCCCGGCACTGGAAAGACTTTGCTAGCCAGGGCTGTGGCAGGAGAAGCAGGTGTGCCGTTCTTCAGCATCAGCGGTTCTGACTTCGTTGAGATGTTCGTTGGTGTTGGAGCTTCCCGGGTACGGGATCTGTTTGATACCGCTAAGAAAAACGCTCCTTGTATAGTGTTCATCGATGAGCTGGATGCGGTAGGACGCCATCGGGGCGCTGGATTGGGCGGCGGCCACGACGAGCGGGAGCAAACCCTCAACCAACTGCTGGTTGAAATGGACGGCTTTGAGCCCAACTCAGGCATCATCATTATGGCGGCTACCAACCGCCCGGACGTTTTGGATCCGGCCTTGCTGCGTCCCGGACGTTTTGATCGCAAGATCGTGGTGGACCGGCCGGATGTTGCCGGCAGAGAGGCGATTCTGAAAGTTCACAGCCGGAACAAGCCCCTGGCTGACGATGTAGATCTAAAGGTCCTTGCTCGACGGACCCCCGGTTTTAGTGGAGCAGATCTGGAGAACTTGATGAATGAAGCAGCGATTTTAGCTGCCAGGGCCAACCGGCGCAGGATCCTGATGAGGGACTGTGAAGAAGCAATTGACCGGATACTCATGGGACCGGAGCGCCGGAATCGGGTGCTTACTGAACGGGACAGGAAGGTATTTGCATATCATGAAGCAGGTCACGCTGTTGTAGCCAACTTCTTGACCTATTCCGATCCTGTGCACAAGGTCAGTATTATCGGCAGAGGTCTGGCCGGCGGCTACACCATGACTTTGCCCACAGAGGACCGTTATGTCGTTACCAAGTCGGAGCTGATGGATGAGCTGGTCCATCTGCTGGGCGGCAGAGCCGCGGAGGAGCTGGCCTTTGACGAGATCAGCACTGGGGCTCAAAACGACCTTGAGAGGGCAACCAAACGGGCCAGACAGATGGTTACCGAGTGGGGTATGAGTGAGGAGCTGGGGCCCCTCACCTTTGGCAGACAGCATGAAGAGATGATCTTCTTGGGCCGAGATATATCCCGGGAGCGCAACTACAGTGAGGAAGTAGCTGCCGCGATCGATCGGGAAGTGCGCCGCTTTGTGGAAGACGCCTATGAGCGGGCCAAGGAAATCTTATCTGAGCATTGGGATAAGGTCAATGACGTCGTGAATGCACTGCTGGAGCACGAGACCCTAGACAGGGACCATTTCCGGGCCATTATGGGAGATGAGTATCGTCCCCACGCGATTGACGAGGAGCAGGATGTCCCGGTAGTACAGGAGTCTCCGGAGCAGCCCGAGAGTGTAGCTGCTGTGCGCACGGAAGAGCAGGGAAGTACCAGACGTTCGGAAAGCGCCTTTGATGGGCAGCAGCCAAAACCTGCAGTAAATTAGGCCGATGATTGACAAGGGAGCCGAGGGAGTTTAAACTACATGCTTTTACTCCCTTGGCTCTTACTCTCTTAAGCAGGATAAGGCCATGGTGTTGTATAAGTAGATACAAGGTTACGGTAAATTTAGCTACATATCCATATAAAGTTGATTAACGTTTGCTGCAGCGGGGAAACTAAAGAACACTCCAGATCGCTACGGAGCCGGGAGGTTATTTAGCAGTGGGTAAACTACTTTTTAAGAACATGGCTTTCTATGGCTACCATGGTGTTTTTGCGGCCGAAAGGGAAGTGGGGCAGCGGGTAGAAGTCGATGTGGAAATGCACGGCGACTTTGAAGCTGCAGCACGGGCGGATGACGTGGAGTTGGGCATCAACTATGTTGATGTTTACACCATCGTCAAAGACATCGTGGAGGAACAAGAGTTTAACCTGCTGGAGGGACTCGCCCTGACTATAGCTGACCAAATTCTCGATTCATACGAGGTAGAGAAAGTGGTCGTACGGGTCCGCAAACCTCAAGCGCCTGTCGGCGGGCTCCTGGATTATATAGAAGCTGAGATAGTGAAAACCCCGTAAGAGAGTAAGAAAAGAGGCGTCCCAGCCCGACACGTCGGGTGGAACGCCTCTTCTTTATTGTCTCTTGACGATTGATTGCCGCTTGTAACTCCTAATACCCCTCAGGTCTGTTACCGATCTCCACCGGTATCAACATGCGCCTGCCGCTTCTCATAACTACAAACATCACTTTCTCGCCTGGCTCAAGTTCTTGGATGGCCTTTTGAAAATCCTCTGTACCGGTGATGGACTTTTCCCCTATCTTGCGGATCACGTCATAGGTTCTGAGACCCGCCTTGGCGGCTGGACTGTCGGGGATTACTTCGACGATGATTATACCGTTGGTGTCCTGCAGGTTGAAATACCTTGCAATATCTTCGGTAATTTCATTGTAGTAAACACCCAGCCAGGGATGGGGCGTTGTTTCTCTGGCGACTTTTCCGGTTTCAATGAGCTCCTGGATGACTTCCTTTGCTGTATTGATGGGTATAGCGAAGCCGATGCCTTGAGCTGCAGCATTGACAGCGGTGTTGATTCCGATAACTTCTCCCTGGATATTGATCAGCGGTCCGCCGCTGTTGCCTGGATTAATGGCAGCATCGGTTTGCATTAGATTCTCGTAAACTTTGTACTGGCGTTTTTCCGTATCCGGAATAGTGATCTGACGACCCTTGGCGCTCAAAACTCCAATGGTCACCGTATGCTCTAGCTGTTCGCCGTAGGGGTTGCCGATGGCTATTACCCACTCGCCGGGACGGCTCTTATCAGAATCGCCCAGTTTTACAACCGGCAGCTTGTCCAGCTCCTTGGGCTTTTCAATTTGCAGTACCGCCAGGTCCAGCTTGTAATCGGCCCCGAGAAGCTTGGCCTCGACTTCTCCGGAATACTCGGGGGTGGTGATTCTCACCATGATTTTCTGGTTCTCTCCCAAATCCCCCACTACATGCTGATTGGTTAGGATATATCCCTTTTCGTCAATGATAAACCCAGTTCCGGCTGACCGGGGAGTAGTCTCACCGGGCTGCATCGGAAACGGGAACATGTCTCCGAAGAAAAAGCGGAAGAAGGGATCATTGATGAAGGGGTGGCTGTACTGCTGAACTGGCGGCCACTCAACCGAGATGAAGACGACGGCGGGGCTCACCTGCTCAGCAATATCGGCAATCAAATAAGGGTTCATTCCCGGCAGAGGGAGGTGACGGGAAGCCACAGCACGACCGGTTGCAGTCTCGGGGAGAACCTCCTCTGTTTGAGGTTCGAGGGACTTGGCTGCAGACAGATCCTGAGGGGAAAAGACACCCACTACGAAACAGCCCGCCAGCACAACCACTAAAGAAACGAAGATCAAACGCCAAGGACTGCGCTTCTTGACCATTTGTGCTCACTCCTCGCGACGGAATAAAGTGTACGTCACTGGCTCCCGTATTTATAATTATATCCCATGAACAAGCAGCTGTAAACGCAGGTTGTCAACTGATTTCGATAT
>JAAYGR010000053.1 GCA_012727675.1 Bacillota bacterium | reverse complement strand
TATGAGCAATCCAGGAAAGAATGGGACTTTGCCAAAGATATCCTGGATAAACTTATCAAAGGAGGCCTGGATAACGATGAAGTCTAAGAAGGGCCTGGATACAAGAATCCGCGCATACATTGATGACCTATTTTCTAATGTTGGAGAAACCCAACAGCTTCTCGATCTGAAGGAAGAGTTGGCGATAAACATTAGAGAAAGGACCGAGGATTATATATTAAGGGGCCTAGATGAGGACAGAGCACTAAGAGAAGCTATCATCTCAATGGGCGACCTAGGCGAACTGGTGGATGACATGCGTAAGCTTGCTCAGGATACAGCAGAGCCATCGGTTCATTCTACCAAGACATATATATCTGCGGCAGGCATAGTCATTGGAGCCTTACTTGTCCTGTTCGGTATATTCGTACCTGCAATGCTCTATCTGATGGAGGATTCCTCCAGTATCGATGTTACCGGCAGCGCCATCTTTATCGTCCCCGGCGGAGCACTGCTTATCTATAGTGTGCTGACTAGAGAGACAAGTAAGAGGTATGCTATGAAACCCCTCCGCGCTGCACTCTATGGAATATCAACAGGGGTCTTGCTCTTCGGCTTTTTTGCTACAGCCGTCACCCATTTTGCCGTGGAAGAAGCTTTTGTGCCAGTAGCTACTTTGATGGTATTCTTCTTGCCGGGTTTTGGGGTGCTGTTGTTCCTCCTATTAACTGAGACCAGCCGACGAAAACCTGCTGGAAATTAGCTGTACGTGGAACTCATTGGCTGATATCGTAGATAAAAATCATCCCCCGTAGAGAGACCTATGTAGCCACTTATTGGGGCAAGGCGTTTTGAGGTAGTATTTAGCGAGTCAACAAAGACCCGTAGGACGGGAAGGGCTTCTGCAGATAAGAACTGCACTAGTCCTTCCCGTTAGTCCTCCGCCCTGCCTGGTCCTTCTTAGGCCTGACATTTTTCGATTAAGGCTACGAAAGCATCCACAAAGGATTGGAGAAACTTAATAGTATCCTGGTTGTTGATTTGCCCATTCTCGTCCAAGAGACTTGGTGAGTTGGCCAGATATGCTTCGGGCTGCTGCAAAATTGGCATATCTAGGAAGGTTAGTACCTGACGCAAATGGTGGTTAGCGCCAAAACCACCTATGCTGCCAATGGACTGGCTGATTATGGCAGCTGGTTTACCGGCCCAAACACTCTGACCGTAAGGCCTGGACCCAACATCAATGGCGTTTTTCAAGACGCCTGGTATAGAGCGGTTGTATTCCGGGGTCACGAACAAAATAGCGTCAAAGCCCTGAACCTTTGAGCGAAAGGCTGTGTATTCAGCTGGGGGATTCTCATCGTACTCCTCGGTGTACAGGGGGAGATTGCCGATTTCGATCATCTCAGCTGTACAGCCATCTGGAAGCAGTTTAGCGACACTACTGGCAATTTTTTTGGAAAAAGACTCTTTGCGTAGACTCCCGACCACAATGCCGATTTTCGCCATACTCATCATCCCTTCCCAAGTTAGCTTGTTTAGTGTCTCTCCGAGACTAGAAGGCTATGCATATCGGTTAGTGCCAGCAGGCACTGTGTTGAAAACTACCGATGCTGAACTCCAGATTGACACCTCTGGTGTATCGACCTGCATGATGACCGTTGCCGGATTACTCATTATTCTACTGAATTGACAATAATCCTTTTTCCCGGCTTCGAAGATGCTCAAAAACCCCCACCGGAAACATCATTCCGATGGGGGTTCATTTGGTGCCGAAGGTGGGATTTGAACCCACACGACCGTTGCGGTCACTGCGCCCTGAACGCAGCGCGTCTGCCAGTTCCACCACTTCGGCATATTTGATTGACAGCCGTTACCTAATACATCGCTTTGACAGTCTTTATAATACATCCTGGAGACCATTTTGTCAAGAGTCAACTTCGAGCCGGACTGAGTCAACGATTATCGGGTCAGGGACTCTCTCCACTGTTAGTGTTGGTTTAGGTCATTAGATCGGCAGGCCGCTTTCATCGAGCCGATGCATCAGATTCGAGATACCTCCTGAGGTGATCC
>JAAYGR010000052.1 GCA_012727675.1 Bacillota bacterium | reverse complement strand
TGTGCGTGGTCAATCTGACTATGTTATGAGCCAACACCATAACATAGGGAGCCTGGACTCTGGTTGTGGCGTGTAAGCCTCTGCGGGAGGACACACAAAGCAATCAGGAGGGCACCCACCTGCCAAGTGCAGGTTCATTAACGGTCAGGAAAATAGCGGCATGGTGGGGTTTTCAAGGCTAGGGTTTGCATCAGTCAGGTAAACTGGCGGGTGGAAAGCCTAGCCTTATCTATATTTACTAAAGATCTAGCAAAGGATGCCGGATAATGATGCCCCATAGATTCGCTCGGACAGAGCTCTTGATCGGAAAACAGGGCCTAGCGGTCTTAGCAGCTTCTAAGGTCGCGGTTTTTGGTATTGGAGGGGTAGGGTCTTTTGCAGCAGAGGCCCTAGCCCGGTCGGGGATAGGGTCCTTGACTATGGTGGATTTTGACCGGGTTGATGTGACTAATATCAACCGGCAGCTCCATGCACTCTCCAGCACTGTAGGGCTCTACAAGGTTGATGTAATGGAGGCGAGGATCAGAGACATCAATCCCGACTGCCGGGTGGAAATAAGCCGTGAGTTTTTTCAACCGGAACGGGAAGGTGAGTTCTTGAATGAAGATTTTGATTATGTCATCGATGCCATCGACTCGGTGCGGTCTAAGGTTGGCCTAATCAGCGGGTGTGTATCTCGGGGCATTCCCATCATCTCTGTCATGGGCGCCGGCAGGAAACTGGACCCCGCGGCTTTTCAGGTTGTAGATATCTCTGAAACATACAACGACCCCCTGGCCCGGGTGGTGAGGAAAGGCCTGCGGGACTTGGGCATAACCAAGGGCGTAAAGGTGGTCTTTTCCCCTGAGCTTCCCCAAAGGCCGCCGGAGGGTGTCGGTGATGATGAAGGGAAGGGCTCACCAAATAGGCAGCCGCCGGGCAGCATCGCCTTTGTCCCGCCGGTAGCCGGGCTGATTGCCGCAAGTGTAGTGGTTAGAGATCTTTTGGAACGGGGTTCATGCCTTTAGGGCAGGCCATAACGGCAGAGGGGAGGAAAAAGATTGGACCTTTTTGAACATGCAAGCCGGGAAATCATAAGGCAGAGGGCTCCCCTGGCTGTGCGGATGCGGCCCCGTACTTTGGATGAGTTTGAAGGGCAGGAGAAAATCCTGGGTCACGGGAGCTTTTTGCGCCGGGCTATTCTACAGGATCAGCTCCAATCCTTGATTTTATACGGCCCTCCCGGGACCGGGAAGACGGCCTTGGCCTCGGTAATTGCTAACATGACCAAGTCCTACTTTGTCCGGCTCAATGCCGTAATGGCAACGGTTAAAGATATTAGGACAGTGGTTGAGGAAGCAGAAGAGCGGCGCCGGCTCTACGGTCAGGGGACTAAGCTCTTTCTAGATGAGATTCACCGTTTCAACAAAGCACAGCAGGATGCCCTTCTGCCCTTTGTGGAGGAAGGGCTTTTGGTACTTATCGGGGCAACTACTGAAAACCCCTTTTTTACAATCAACAGAGCCCTTTTGTCCCGTTCCCGGGTGGTGCAGCTGGAGCCTTTGTCCACTGAAAGTATCATGCGGATTCTGCGGCGGGCATTGAAGGATGAAGCCCGAGGTCTAGGGCAATACCAAGTGCAGATGGATGAAAATGAGCTGCTATACCTTGCCGAAGCTGCCGACGGTGATGCCAGGGTTGCCTTGAACAGTCTGGAGCTGGCGGTTCAGATGGCTGAGCAGGACAGCGAAGGGGTGCGGCTCGTTGACCGCAGCCTTCTTAAGGAGGTTTTGCAGACAAGGATTATCGGCTATGACCGGGCCGGTGATGCTCACTACGACATGGTCTCCTGTTTGATTAAGAGCATCAGGGGTTCCGATCCCCAGGCAGCTTTGTACTGGATGGCGAGAATGCTGATGGGGGGAGAAGATTTTCGCTTTATCGCCAGGCGGCTGGTGATAGCAGCCGCTGAAGATATCGGTATGGCTGATCCCCAGGCATTGGTGGTGGCCAATGCGGCAGCCCAGGCCGCGGAACGGGTGGGGATGCCGGAGGCCAAGATTATCCTGTCCCAGGCTGCTGTGTATTTAGCTACTGCGCCTAAGAGCAACTCCGCCTATATGGGGATTGCCCGGGCGTATGAAATGGTGGAAAAGACCGGCAACCTACCGCCTCCAAAGCACCTGCGGGATGCCCATTATGCCGGGGCAGAGGTCTTGGGCCACGGCATCGGCTATCTCTATCCCCATGATTTTCCCCATCATTGGGTGGAGCAGCAGTACTTACCAGATGACATTAAAGATGCAAGGTTTTACGAGCCCTCCAATGAGGGGTTTGAGGAAAAGCTAATGGAGAGGTGGCCCGCTTGCCGGGGGAAGGAAGGATCCAGCGGGTCTAAGGAAAAAGAACAGCAGGACAGATAAATCACCCAAAAAACATATTGACACTCCCTAAACCGAGTGCTATTATGTGTTTGTAATTCCTAGTAAGTTGGTCGGAATTAGCTTAGGGGGTAGCAGCGTATTGCGAATTTCTACCAAAGGCGGTTATGGGATTAGGGCTATGTATGAACTGGCAATGGCCCACGGCCAAGGTCCGGTACCACTTAAGGTGGTGGCGGAGAAGCAGGCCCTTTCGGAGAATTACCTGGAGCAGTTGATGGGCACATTACGAAAAGCAGGGTTGGTGAGGGGTGTCCGGGGAGCCAGGGGTGGATATGAGCTGGCTCGGTCTCCGGAGGCAATCAGCGTGGGAGATGTGATCCGGGCACTTGAAGGACCAATAGCACCGGTGAGCTGTGTTGATCTAGATGCTGAGGCCGATTGCGAGCGCCATGCTTCTTGTCCTACCCGGGGCGTTTGGGAAAGGCTCCGGGACAGCATGATCGAAGTTCTAGATTCCACCAGCTTAGCAGATTTGTGCAAAGAAGTGCCGCAGGATGCCGCCCCAGATGATTCCGGCAAAGGCCATTGTTGACACCAGGGGGTGTAGAAGTGAATCGGATATACTTAGACCACGCATCGACGACACCAATGCGCCCGGAGGTTCTGGAGGCGATGCTGCCCTTCCTCAAGGGAGAGTACGGCAACCCATCCAGCATCTATGGAGAAGGCAGGGAAGCCCGGAAGGCTCTAGACCGGGCCCGGGATAGAATCGCGACGATTCTGGGAGCATCACCCAGGGAGATCATTTTCACATCAGGAGGCTCCGAGGCAGACAATTTGGCCATAAAGGGCGCAGCCTTCGCCCTGAGAGACCGGGGCAACCACATAATTACATCGGCCATCGAACACCACGCGGTATACAACACGTGCCGGTATCTGGAGAAACACGGTTTTAGAATTACCGTGCTGCCGGTTGACTCATATGGCTTGGTGGATCCATCCGCGGTAGCCGCGGCTTTGACCCCGGAGACGATTTTGGTGAGTATCATGCACGCCAACAATGAGATCGGCACTATCCAGCCCATTGCTGAGATCAGCAAGATCCTCAAGGAGCGGAAGATCCTGTTCCACACCGATGCGGTGCAGACAGTGGGCCATATCCCGGTTAATGTCCAAGAGCTGGGGGTTGACCTTTTGAGCCTGTCTGCCCACAAATTTTACGGTCCCAAGGGTGTCGGTGCTTTGTATGTGCGCCGGGGGGTCAGGCTGGATCCTTTGATCCACGGCGGTGCCCAGGAGCACAACCGCAGGGCGGGGACAGAGAATGTGGCGGGAATTGTGGGGATGGCCGAGGCCTTGGTGTTGGCTGCTTCGGAAATGGACAAGGAGATTGAGCGGCAGCAGGAGCTCCGGGATAAGTTGATCACAGGCATAATGGAAAGCATACCCCACACCCGGCTCAATGGACATCCGAAGAAGCGGCTGCCCGGTAATGTTAACGTATGTTTTGAGTTTATTGAGGGAGAGTCCCTTTTACTTAATTTAGATATGCAGGGGATCGCTGCCTCCAGCGGCTCAGCCTGTACGTCAGGTTCCCTAGAACCATCCCATGTATTGCTAGCTTTGGGCTTGCCCCATGAGATTGCCCATGGGTCCTTAAGGCTAACCTTGGGCAGGGGTACGTCGGCCGCAGACATAGATAACGTGCTGGAGGCTCTACCTGGGATTGTAGACAGGCTGCGGCAGATGTCGCCCCTGTACGATGCCGATGCATTCTGCAAAACACATTAAATACACAGACTTTGGGAGGGGGAGCTCAGCGCCATGTACAGTGAAAAGGTAATGGACCACTTTACCAATCCCCGTAATGTAGGGGAGATACCCGATGCCGACGGTGTCGGTACTGAAGGAAATGCAGTCTGCGGGGACATAATGAAACTGTGGATTAAGGTTGAAGACGGCCGCATCGTCGATGCCCGCTTTAAGACCTTCGGATGCGGTGCCGCCATTGCCACCAGCAGCATGATCACAGAACTGGTGAAGGGCAAGACAATAGAAGAGGCTTTGCAGATCAGCAATACTGCGGTGGCTGAAGCCCTGGATGGACTGCCGCCGGTAAAGATGCACTGTTCTAATCTAGCGGCAGATGCCCTGCGGAAGGCAATCGACGATTATCTGGCTAAGCAAAAGGGTGCCGAGGACAATAATGGCTAATTCCAAGAAGAAAAGGGTTATAGTCGCCATGAGCGGCGGTGTCGACAGCTCAGTGGCTGCTGCTTTGCTGAAGGAACAAGGCTATGATGTTATTGGAATCACCATGCAGATCTGGCAGCCCGGTCAGGAGACCATTGAAGGGGGCTGCTGCTCCTTGTACGCTGTCGAGGATGCCCGGAGGGTAGCCGCCCAGCTGGATATTCCCTATTATGTCGTCAATTTGCAGGAAGCCTTTGCCGAAGCCGTGATTGAACCCTTTACCCAGGAGTACTTGGAGGGCAGAACCCCCAATCCCTGTATCTTGTGCAATCAGGAGATAAAGTTTGGCTCCCTTTGGCGAAAGGCCCAGCAGCTTGATGCAGATTATGTGGCCACCGGCCACTATGCCAGGATAGAGATGGACCGAGGGTCAGGCAGATACATTCTCCGGCGGGGGAGAGATGAGAGTAAGGACCAGACGTATGCCCTTTATGGTATGACTCAAGAACAGCTGGCCCATACCCTCTTTCCCCTGGGAGAATATCGCAAGACTGAAGTCCGGGAGATGGCCGCCCGGTTGGGGCTGGATGTTGCCAGTAAGCCTGACAGCCAGGAGATCTGCTTCGTTCCCAACAATGATTACCGCCAGTTTCTGCGGGAGAATGCCCCTGAAAGCCGCCGGCCTGGGGATATCGTAGATTCAGAGGGCAATGTGCTGGGACGCCATGAGGGTATTGCGTTTTATACCATCGGTCAGCGGAAAGGACTGGGCATCTCCAGCCCTGACCCGCTGTATGTAGTTGAACTTGATGCAGAAAACAACCGTGTGGTGGTAGGCAGAAACCGGGATGTCTTCGCTGAAGGGCTGGAAGCTGGACTGGTCAACTGGATAGCCATCCCGGATTTAAAGGATGAGCTGGAGGTTGAGGCTAAAATCCGGTACAATTATCGTCCAGCTAAGGCGGTGATTCGGCCTGGAGAAGCGGGCAGGGTAATCACCGTTTTCCATGAGCCCCAGCGGGCCGTTACGCCGGGTCAGGCGGTTGTTTGGTATCAGGGAGATGTGGTGGTCGGCGGAGGAGTTATCCAGCAGAAAGTGTCTTTTTCTCCCTAGGTGTGCAGTTGTTCCTTCTATGGGCCGCTGCTAAATCGGACATACTACTTTTGGGTGATAGAGAACATCCCATTGGTTTAGTTTGCGGTGGTTCCACTGCAGCGTCACCTTCAGGGTAGGCTGCACACAAGGAGGAGAATGTAATGAATTCTCGCTTTATCAGGGGTCTGATTTACGGTGGGCTAGTCGGTGCTGCTGTGGGCGCTTACTGGATGCTGAAGACAGACAGCGCCACAGAAAGGATGCTCATGGAGAAAGACCGCCAGGTTCGGCAGTCAGCACAGCGCACTATTACCGCTCTGCGGGATAAGGCCCACAGAATGGGTTCCTCCTGGCAGGCGGGCAGGGGAATGGCCAGGGCTGGCTGGCGCTCGATGAGGGACTAACAAAGCGGTATGCTCCAACTCAGGTACGTCTTGTACGGGGTGGGCCTTGCTATCGCCTTGCTTTTCCTTTACGCCGTGAGGGGAATTCTAGCCCCATTCATCCTGGGGGCGGCAATAGCTTACCTGGCCAACCCCTTGGTAAGAAAACTGGAGGAACGTCAAGTGCCCCGGGCGGCCGCTATTATTTTGGTCTACCTGGGGTTTGCTGTGGTGGTCAGCATTTTGTTCTATGCCTTTATCCCCAGTTTGATCGCGGAGCTCAATCAAGTGCTGGCCCGCTTGCCGAGGCAGACCAACAAGATCGAGGATCTTACCCGGGGTGCCGTCGGTGACCTGAAGCGGCTGCCTCTGCCGGTGAACCTCCAGGAAGCCATCAATAACATGATCCAGCGGTCGGAGCAGTTGATCCAGCAGTTTGCCCGCCAATTGGTTGATTTTTTGGTGGGGATTTTTTCCAAACTCCTGTGGTTTACACTGGCACCGGTTTTGGCTTATTACATTCTGCTGGATTGGGATGCTATCGGCCAGCGGTGGGTGGAGGCCATTCCCGATTCTTTCCGGCCGGCCTTTGTCCTGCTTATCCAGGAGATCGACGGCGTATTGACCGGCTTTGTCCTGGGCAGGCTGACAATTTCCCTCATAGTAGGAGTATTGATTACCCTGGGCTTGGTCTTGCTGGATGTCCAGTTTGCTGTCTTGCTGGGACTTATTGCAGGTATCTTTGATCTAATCCCTTACCTGGGGCCGGTCCTTGGGGGTATACCCGCGGTGATGTTTGCTTTTCTAGATTCGCCGTGGAAGGCCGTCTGGGTTGCTTTGCTTTTTACTGCTGTTAATCAATTGGAAGCTGTGATCCTATCACCCCGTATCTTGGGAGTTAGGGTAGGGCTGCATCCTGTTGTAACCATCTTTGCCCTTATGGCAGGGGGCAACTTATTTGGAGTTGGCGGCGTCTTGCTGGCTGTGCCTGCAGCTGCTGCCCTTAGGGTAGTCCTTTCCTTTATAGGCCGTGTGTTAAGGGTCTCCGGTTGACAAAAGGATGCTGCTTAGTTATGATAATCCTGTAAATAATGGGGACTATCGCCAAAATGGAGGCGGAGGCCCTGATTTTAAGGCGAGTCTGCTCACTGTGCACGGCACAGGGCGTAAGGGAGGGAGCGGGCGGCTTTTTTTGTTCGGATAATTCAGCCTCGGACACCGCCCATAATGGATGAAATACATGAGCGTAAGTGAACTGCGGGAGATGTTTCTGCAATTTTTTGAGGGTAAGGGCCATAGGCGGCTGCCCAGTGCTTCGCTGATCCCCCACGGGGATCCGACACTGCTTTTGACAGGTGCCGGTATGGTGCCCTTTAAGCCGTATTTTTTGGGAAAAGAGAAGCCGCCGTCTAAGAGAATTACCACCTGCCAGCGCTGCCTGCGTACGGCAGATATCGATAATGTCGGCAAGACCGATCGCCATGGGACATTCTTCGAAATGTTGGGGAACTTCTCCTTCGGCGACTATTTTAAGCGGGAAGCTATCCACTGGGCTTGGGAGTTTACAACGAAACATCTGGAACTGCCTGTTGACCGCCTGTGGGTAACCATTTATCTCGATGATGATGAAGCCTTCCAGATTTGGAATGAGGAGATTGGTGTTCCCAAGGACCGCATCGTGCGGTTAGGCCGGGAGGATAATTTCTGGGAAATTGGAGTAGGACCCTGCGGTCCCTGCTCAGAGCTTCACCTTGACCGGGGTCCTGAATACGGCTGCGGATCACCGGACTGCAAGCCCGGATGTGACTGCGAGAGGTACTTGGAGTTTTGGAATCTGGTGTTTATCCAGTACCACCAAGATGAAGCCGGCAACTTAGTGCCTTTGGAACAGACCGGGATCGACACAGGAATGGGACTTGATCGGGCAGCTGCTATCCTCCAAGGTGTAAACAGCATTTTCGAGACCGATGCCCTCAGATCTGTCATGGATGCAGTGGCTAACCTTGTTGAAGCAGATGACGAACCTGAGGCTGTAGAGGTAGCACTTAGGGTTATTGCCGATCACACCCGGAGCGTTACTTTCCTGGTGTCAGACGGTGTCCTGCCGAGCAACGAAGGCCGGGGATATGTCCTGAGGCGCTTACTCAGGCGGGCAGTTCGCTACGGCCGGCTCTTGGGCATCAGGGATATCTTCTTGCCGGAGATAGCCCAGGCAGTTATGGATACCATGGGAGACGCATATCCTGAACTGATCCAGCGTCGGGATTATATCCTGGAGGTTATCCGCAAGGAAGAAGAGAGATTCCAGGCAACTTTAGATCAGGGCCTCAGGATGCTAAAGGACCTCATGGAAAACTTAGAGGCACAGAACCAGAACCGGTTGTCCGGCGACGATGCCTTCCGCCTGTATGATACCTACGGCTTTCCCCTGGAGCTGACCAAAGAGATCTTGGCAGAGGAGGGCATGGAGGTAGATGAGGCGGAGTTTGCCCAGCGGATGGAGGAACAAAGGCAGCGGGCCAGAGCCGCCCGGGGACAAACAGGCTACTTGGGCAGTGAAGATGACAGCGTATACGTTGAACTGGCGAAACAATATACCAGCCAGTTTGTAGGATATGACCAGCTGGAAGTTGAGACCATAATTGAAGCTTTGCTGGTTGATGGACAGCTTGCCGACGAGGCGGAAATGGGCCAGGAGATTGAGCTGGTCCTAGCCAAGACGCCCTTCTATGCCGAGGGCGGCGGTCAGGTTGCCGATACCGGCACAGTGACCGGCGGTAAGGGAGCCCTTGAGATCACGGGGGTTGAGTCTCCAGTGGAGGGTCTCATCATCCACAAGGGCCGGGTGACTTCAGGACTGGTGCAGGCGGGAGACACCGTGATGGCTACAGTCTATCAGCGGAATCGGGATGGAGCTGCCTGTCACCATACAGCAACCCATCTGCTCCACAAAGCCTTGAAAGAGGTGCTGGGTGAACACGTCAACCAGGCAGGTTCTTTGGTAGAGCCGGATCGCCTCCGTTTTGACTTTACACACCTCAGTGCACTCACCAGAGAAGAACTGGACCGGGTAGAGAAGCTGGTAAATGATCGGATCCGGGAGAATCTGGAAGTTACAGTGGAGGAAATGAGCCTTGATGAAGCCCGGGCAGATGGAGCCATTGCACTGTTTGATGAGAAGTACGAGGATCGGGTGCGGGTCATCAGTGTAGGGGACTACAGCAGGGAGCTGTGCGGCGGCACCCATGTGCGCCGCACCGGAGACCTGGGGATTTTCAAGATCATCAGCGAAGGAGCTGTGGCAGCTGGTGTCCGCCGCATCGAAGCTTTGACCGGTAAAGCAGCTGTTAAACATATTGCTGCCCAAGAGGCAGTGCTCCACCAGGCAGCTGAAAAGCTTCAGACTACCACTGCTGAGCTGCCGGAACGCATCGATAAGCTGCTGCAGGAAAACCGGGAACTGGCCCGGGAGCTCGAACGGTTGAAGGCCAAGCTGGCTGCCGCCCAGAGTGATGAGCTGCTGCAGCAGGCTGAAGAAATAGCTGGGCTCAAGGTATTGTCGGCTAAAGTAGAGGGTTTGGATGCTGCAGGCCTTCGAACCCTTGGCGATCGCTTGCGGGAGAAGCTGGGAAGTGGGGTCATTCTCCTGGGTTCCGCCTTTGAAGATAAGGCCCTATTCCTGGCCATGGTGACTCCGGATATCGTCAAACAGGGCATTAAAGCTGGAGATATAGTCAAGGTGGCAGCCCAGGCTGCCGGCGGCGGAGGCGGCGGCAGGCCCGATATGGCCCAAGCCGGCGGCAGGGAGCCGGCCAAGATCGATGCTGCTTTAGAGTTGGCGGTAGAAAGCATTAAGAAGCAGCTGGCAGCGGTTCAGTAGACTTAGTGTTAGAATTAGGATTTATATCGATGAGCGGGGCGTTTGGCGTCCCGCTTGTTTTTTTGTGATGGGCAGGAAAGTTACATAAATTCCAGAATATGCAAGGTGAGGTGGATAAACCAGGGGGTGTTCATGTGGATAGACTCCGGGACGAAACAACCTTGTACAACTATGGACCTTCTCGCTCCCGGGCGGCCATGGTGCTCACACGGGTTTTTGCCGCCTTGGATGAAAGAGGGTATGATCCCGTTGCCCAATTGGTAGGCTATTTGATGTCGGGAGACCCCACATATATCACATCCCACCGAGAAGCCCGGACGCTGATCCGGACTGTGGAAAGGGACGAGCTTCTCTCTGAATTAGTTGAAAACTACATGGAGCGCGCGGGAACCCACACCCGGACGGGATGAGGTTTTCCGCCGGAAATTGACCCACGCAGTTGGGGGGGTGGGTAAACTGGGCTTTGAAGAAAGACCACTCTATCGAATAGAGCCTGCCGATGAGCTTCAGACCTTGATTGCAGCCCTGCGCACGTCACAAGATCCTCTGGCCGTTTTTGTCGATCACGCCCAATCCACTGTACTGAAAAACCCAGTTAATTTGAGGCTTCTGAAGCAGTACGCCGCTGAACTCGAACGCCGTGTGGTGATCATCAGCGATGATTCCATTGTCAAGGCGCTGGCGGAGGAAGTGGAAATCGACTGCTACACCAATGAATATGAGCTGTATAGAGCGCTAGAACCAATTCAGGAGGGCGTAACCGTCTCTAAAGAAGCAGGGAAAGATGCAGCCGGCGGCTCCTTCTCATTGGCCGGGACCCGGAACAGGGTATTTGCAGGCCAGCAGCTGGTGGTTTTGGTGATAGCCGCTCTAGCAATTGGACTTTTGTATTACCTCTATGTTCCAAAAGTCAGGATAGTTGTGACCCCTGAGGTCTTGGTGTACCGTCAGGGTTTTGAACTCTTGGGGGTGACAAAAAGCGGTACGGCAGCTCCTGAGGATCGGCCTGTGCTCCCTCTATATCCAGTCAGTGCAGTGATTGAGACCGAAGCGGTGGTGTCGGCTACCGGGAGGGAGACTCTCGGCACAGCTCCTGCTAGGGGGACGGTGGTATTTATCAATGAAGGGGATGAGCCGGTGGAGGTTCCCAAGGGGACCCGCCTTACCACCGGTGAAGGAATAGTCTTTGAGACCGATGCTCCGGTGGTGGTGCCGGGCCGCAGTACCGAGTATTTTCTTGATGTAGCCACGGGGGTCCGGGCGGGGCAGAAGGAGGTTACCATTACGGCACTAGAGCCCGGTGAAGAAGGAAATGTGGCAGAGGGTCGGGTGCGGTTTTTTGCCGACAGCTCCTTCCAGGAGCGGCTTGCTGTGCGGAATCCTGAGCCCCTTAGGGGCGGCAGTAGTATGCAGCAGACCCAGGTAACTTCAGGCGATATTGAACGGGCTGAGGCTACCTGCAGAAGGCAGGCAGGCCTGAGGGCAGTGGAAATCCTTCAAGCCAAGGCTGACGGGGAAGGAACAGTCCTTATTCTAGAGTCGGTACAGCTGGAGAAAGAGAGTTCTCAACCGGATGCCGAGGCCGGCCAAGAGGCCGAGACGGTGAAGGTGACGGCCCGCTTCCGGGCCCTAGGACAATCCTTCCGCAGGCAGGAATTGGGACAGCTTTTGCGGCAGGAACTGGAGGCACGGCTGCCGGAGGATCTAGTACTCTTCCAGCCCAAGTTTGAAATCGAGCAGTTGTCGGCAGCCGTTGGAGATGGTAATATTGTGCTGACAGGGGAAGTTGCGGCGCCGGTTCACAGGCGGCTGCCGGAGGCGCAGTTAGCGGCGCTGTTTGCGGGACTTGAACGCCGTGAAGTAGATGAGATGGCCAAGGTGCTAGATGCGGCCTCCATCGTCATCGAACCAGCTGATGTCGGCCACTTGCCGCGGCTTGCCCATTGGATTAAAGTTGAGGTCACAGCGCCGGAGACGGTTCTGGCCGGAGGCCAGCCGTAACTCGCCGGTGAAAGGAGCAAGCAGTCAATTGGAGTATAGGTTATTGGGCGCCACGGGTATCCGGGTTTCCAGGTTATGCCTAGGCGCCCTTACTATTGGTCCGCTGCAGCTGAACTTGCCTGTAGAGGCGGGGGCAGAGGTGATCCTTAGGGCATTGGAGCTCGGGGTGAATTTTATCGATACAAGTCAGTTTTACAGGGTCTACCCACCCATTGCCGGGGCGCTGCAGTTGTATTCAGGTCGTAATGAGGTTATTATAGCTACCAAGAGTTATGCCTATGATGCCGCCGGCATGAAGGCAGCCCTGGAAGAAGCCCTATGGGAGCTGGGGAGGGATTACATCGATATTTTCCTTCTCCATGAACAAGAAAGCATGCTTACCATCCAGGGCCACTGGGAGGCTGTAGAGTACCTGCTCAAGGCCAAAGAGAAGGGGCTGGTGCGGGCTGTGGGGATCTCTACCCATTACATCCAGGGGGTTAGGGCTGCTGCTTTGGTTCCTGAATTCGATGTGATCAGCCCCCTCATTAACTGCACCGGTGTCGGTATCGCCGATGGAACCAGGGATGAAATGGAGGCAGCCATTCGGTTTGCTGCCCAGTGCGGAAAGGGCATATATGCCATGAAGCCTTTAGGCGGCGGACACCTCCTTAACAGGTTAGATGAAGCCTTTGGGTATCTACTCCAGATGGAGGAGTTGGCATCCATTGCTGTTGGTATGAGAAACAGGGCAGAGGTGGAAATGAATGTGTGCCTCTTTGAGGGCCGGAGGGTACCGGACTGTCTGCGGGCGGCAGCCAAAGCAGTGCCCCGGCGCCTGCATGTGGAGGATTGGTGTATTGGCTGCGGCCGTTGTGTAGAAAGGTGCTCATCAAAGGCCATGGCATTAAAAAACGGCAAGGCTGAGGCAGACCCCTCCCGCTGTGCTCTCTGCGGCTACTGTGGGGCCCACTGTCCGGAGTTTGCCATTAAGGTGATATAAATGCGAATCATGGGTCTAGATATTGGCACTAAGACCATCGGTGTGGCGGTCAGTGACCCCCTGGGGCTTACTGCCCAAGGAGTAACGGTGATCCGCCGCAGCGTCTGGGATAAAGATATCCAGGCTCTACAGGAGCTGGCCGACAAGTACTGTGTGGAGAAGGTGGTGATTGGACTTCCCCGCCGGAGTACGGGAGAATTGGGACCTGAAGCGGTAAGAATGCAGGCGGAGGGGAATAAGATAGAAAAGACTTTGGGTCTGCCGGTTATTTATTGGGATGAATGGTTTACAACAGTCTCGGCAGAGCAGATACTGCTGGAGGCAGATGTGAGCAGGAAACGCCGGCGTCAGATCATTGACCAGATAGCTGCGGTCATTATCTTGCAGAACTATCTCGACAGCTTGGAAAGCAAGAAGCCCCTTTGGGCAGATTGGGAAAGTGAAGATTAGAATCGGTCTTGTATACCAGCCGCAGGCTGTACAGAGAGGGGGCAAGGCGGGGATACACCGCCGCTTTTGTGGAAGAAAATATCATCACTTTAGTAGATGAAGCTGGTGAAGAACACGAATTTGTCCTTCTGGAAATTGTAGAGATCGAAGAGGGGATATACGCAGTTTTGCTTCCCCATGAAGATCCAGAAGAGGGAGTTGTAGTGCTGAGAGTTGAAAAGGACAGCGAAGGCCAGGATGTGCTGATCTCCATTGACGATGAAGAGTTTGAGAAGGTAAGTGAGATTCTCGAAGCCCTAGATGAAGATGATTAATGCCCAGCGGCTTGAGTCCCGTCGGCTTTGCCAAAGGGCCACTTGGGGCTTATAATATGGGGAGACACTGTACTTCTCAATATGGAGGTAGATGATGAGCAGACTGGAAGGACGCTTTCGGCCTGCCTGGATGACGGCACACAATTTGACCGGCCTTTGGCAGTCAAGTTTGCACATACTGGGTCGGCTTTTCTGTATAGGGTTAGTATTGGTTTTAGTTGGGGCTGTTGCCGCCAGCCGGGCGATCTTGCCGCCGGAGAATGCAAAGCTGGCCGCTGCATCCATTATCCACATCTCACCGGGTGCTTCAGGAAGCGATATAGCGGAACTCTTGAGACAAGAGGGCATCATCCGCAGCCAGAGGGCCTTCAATGCGGCAGTTCGGCTGATGGGATTGGAGCAGAGTCTAAAGGCCGGGGATTATCAATTAAGCCCCGGTATGGACCTATTGAAGGTGATGGAGCATCTGGAAGCAGGGCAGGTGGCTACGGTTAGAGTCACAATCCCTGAGGGACTGACTTTAGATGCCGTTGCAGATCGGTTGGCCGCCCAGGGTCTGGTGGACAAGGAGCGCTTTCTCACCCTAGCTAGGGATGACAGCCTTATCTACGGGGACAACCCTCCTATAGAAAAGCCGACCCGGAGCCTCGAGGGGTATCTGTTTCCTGATACCTATTTCTTCGTCCGCAATCAGCCGGAGGAAGAGATCATCAAGCGGATGGTTCATCGGTTTGTCCAGGTGGTGGAGCCGCTGAAGGAGACAGCATCACTGCCGGCAGGTTTTACCTGGCATGATATTGTCACCTTGGCGTCAATTATTGAAAAGGAAGTAATGGTGGCCCGGGAGGCCCCCATAGTTTCTGCTGTGTTTTGGAATCGGCTGCGGATTGATATGCCGCTCCAATCGGATCCCACGGTGCAGTTTATCTTGCAGGAATCGAGAAAGCTGTACTACTCGGATCTGGCCACAGATTCCCCTTACAATACGTATAAGTACAAGGGACTCCCGCCCGGTCCCATCGCATCTCCTGGGCTAAACTCAATTAAGGCCGCCCTGGAACCGGCAGATGTAGATTACCTGTACTTTGTAGCTAAGGGCGACGGTACCCACGCGTTCAGCAGAACCTTTCAGCAGCACAGGCAGGCCCGGGCCCGCTACGGATACTAAGTCCTTGGGGACTGCGGATAGTAGAGGGTGATAGATTGACAAGGAAAATGGAGCTCTTGGCTCCTGCAGGAAATCGGGAAAAAGCGGAGGTTGCCATAGCCTACGGTGCTGATGCCGTCTATGTCGGGGGAACTGAGTACAGCCTTCGGGCCGGAGCTGGTAATTTTTCCCTTCCGGAGCTGGAGAGTCTACTAGACTATGCCCACCGGGCCGGGGTTCGGGTTTATGTGGCTGTGAACAGCCTGCTTCACAATGAGCAGCTAGCCGGCCTTCAGGAGTATTTGGCTGCTTTGGACGAAATGGGTGCCGATGCGGTGATTTTCTCTGATCCGGCGGTCTATCTAGCAGCGAAGAAGGCGGCTCCTGGATTAGAACTCCATTTCTCCACCCAGGGAAGCCTAACAAACTGGCAGGCTGTTAAATTCTGGGAGGACATGGGTGTTAGCCGTGTGATCCTGGCCAGGGAATTATCCCTAGATGAGATCAGCGAGATCCGCCGCCGGGTTAGTGTGGAGCTGGAGGCCTTTGTCCACGGGGCGATGTGCATCTCCTATTCGGGCAGGTGCCTTTTGTCCAACTATATGACCGGACGGGATGCCAACCGGGGAGACTGTGCCCAGAGCTGCCGCTGGCGTTATGCTTTAGTCGAAGAAAAAAGGCCGGGGCAGTACTTCCAGATTTTTGAGGATGATCGGGGAAGTTATATCCTGAATTCCAAGGATCTCAACATGCTTCCCCATTTGCCGGAGCTTGCTGCGGCGGGCATTGATAGTCTGAAAATCGAGGGTCGGATGAAAAGTGTCTATTATGTCGCCACTGTGGTTTGGGCTTACCGGCAGGCTCTAGATGCCTATCATGCTGATCCCGAGGGATTTTCTGTAAAGCCCGAGTGGCTGGAGGAGTTAGACAAGATCAGCCATCGGCCTTACACTACCGGCTTCTATTTCGGCCCTCCGGGGCCTGATGCCCAGTCCTACGAAAGCGGCGGCTATGTCCGCAGCTATAGTTTTGTTGGGATGGTGGAGGAAACCGCAGGTGGAGTCAGTAGGATCGCAGTGCGCAATCGTATCAGGTTGGGAGATAAGCTGGAGCTGGTCAGGCCCAGAGAGTCCTGCATTGAGTTTACCCTGGAGAAGATGCTGGATGAAGAGGGAAATTCCGTGGATGAGAGCCATGCCAATCACATAGTTCTTATGGAGCTGCCGGCAGAAGCGCCCCGGTATTCACTGCTTCGCCGCAGGTCGGAGGATTGATCATATCCAGCAGATGGAACAGGCACGAATCCCAAGGAGCCACATAGAATAACAAAGACTCCAAATTTCGGTTGGGGGTGGCCTCACGTTGATTTCGCTGCTTACGGCGATAGCTGGGTTGTTCCTGCAGGGGCTCACTTTTCTCATTTCCTATGTAACCAACAGCAATGCCTTCCCAATGCCGCTTTCGGAGAAGGAAGAGGCGGAGCTTTTGGCCAAGCTCCAAGATGGAGATGGCGAGGCCCGCAATATCCTGGTAGAACGAAACCTGCGGTTGGTGGCCCATATTGTGAAGAAGTTTGAGAACACTGGGGAAGAAACCGATGATTTGATTTCCATCGGCACCATTGGACTGATTAAAGCGATTAATACCTTTGATGTAACCCAAAAGACCAGGCTGGCGACATATGCTGCCCGCTGTATTGAAAATGAGATTCTGATGCATCTTCGTTCAACCAAGAAGAGCCGCAATGATGTACTGCTTTATGATGCCATCGGTGCAGATAAGGAAGGCAATGAGATCACATTAATTGACATCTTAGGGACAGATCCCGATGAAGTTCTGGAGCGGGTAGAGCTTTCGGTGGAACAGGAGCGGCTGCGGGAGATGCTCACAGGCCTTGGGCCCCGGGAAAAGAAAGTGCTGGAACTCCGGTACGGGTTAATTGATGGGATTCGCAAGACTCAGCGGGAGATCTCCAGGAAGCTTGGCATATCCCGTTCATATGTTTCCCGCATCGAAAAGCGGGCTATTACCAAGCTTCAACAGGAAATGTTGTCGGAGCAGGTGCACAGCTAGGCAGCTCCCAGGGTCGATGTTGGGGGCTCTTTGGGTAAGGGGATGGGGCGGTGCCTTCCGCAAGCTTAAGGGAACAAGCCGCCGCAGATCCCAGTCTAGGAGACATGGGAGGCATAACAGTTTCATGATCAAGATTTTCTGTCCCGACGAATGTCTGGGATCTTTGTTTGATGTTGATCTGGACGAGCTTTGGCAAAAAGGCTACAGAGGCATAATCTTGGATATTGATAATACGCTTCTTCCCTGGGCCGGCGACACCCTTGATCAGGATACAATCATTTGGGTGAAACGGGCTCAGGAAATGGGTTTTCGCTTGTGTCTTACATCCAATGCCTTAAAGGAGAGGGTAGAAAAAATAGCTGCTGCCTTAGGTGTTCCAGCAGTTGCCAGTGCAATTAAACCCCGCAAGAAACCTTTCCGCCAGGCTATGAGGCTCTTGAAAACCCAGCCCCGGGAAACGGTGGTCATCGGAGATCAGATGTTCACCGACATCCTGGGCGGCAACCGCATGGCCTTGTACACTATTTTAATCGATCCAGTGGCTACAGAAGAACTTAAGGCAACCAAGCTCATGCGCCTAGTCGAACGGCGGATTATCCGTCGACTCTGCCGGAAAGGCTATATTAGTGAGAGCGCGGCCAGACGACGGTTAGCCAAGTCTAGAGGGTAGGTGGGAGAAGGTTTTCCGGTAGGTCCGGCCATGGTCGGGCACTACCGGTTTTTTTGCTGTTTGGGGTAAGAACCCCCGGTTTATTCAGGGCAAGGAGTAGTCCCTTTATTCAGGTTCGAAAAGAGAGAGATGAAGAAAATGGAGGAGAAACCCCAAGTGCTAGCGAACCAAAAAGGAACATAGGTGAAGAAGGTTTCTAAGGAGGGAGCCATTTGCACATAGATAGGGACAAATTAGCTGTGGTCTTGGCCGTTGCCAGCCGGACAGGCAGCGATTATGCTGATATATTCATCGAGGAGGCCTACACGGCACAGATTTTTTGTGAACAGGACCGGATCGAAAGGGTGACAGCTGGAATCGATGCCGGAGCTGGGATCCGGGTGATTACCGGAGAGACAACTGCTTATGCCTATACCAATGACTTATCCTTGGATGGCCTTAAGGAGGCTGCCCGGATTGCCGCAGCGGCTGCTAGGCAGCAGGAGGGCGATGTGACCGTAGATCTTCGGCAGCGCCACCCCTCCTTCCAACTGCCCATTGCCATTTCCCCGGAAACGGTGGCCATCGCCAAGAAGGTTGGGGTAGTGGAGAGGGTCAACCGGACTGCGAGGGCAGCCGACCCTAAGGTGAGGCAGGTGACTGTATCCTATCGGGATATTTCCCAACGGGTGATCATCGCCAACAGTGCCGGCAGCTGGGTGGAGGATGAACGGATCCGCACCAATCTTTCGGTGAATGTCATTGCCATAGAGGATGACAAAATTCAAACAGGCTATGAGTCTCTGGGCGGAGTAATTGGTTTTGAGCTTTTCCAGCAGCAGAACCCAGAAGAGCTGGCTTTAAGGGCTGCCCGCCGGGCAGTCAGGATGCTTGGGGCAAGGCCAGCTCCTGCCGGAAGGATGCCGGTGGTGATTGCTGGTGAGGCCGGGGGAACCATGGTCCATGAGGCATGCGGCCACGGCCTGGAGGCCGATCTTGTGCAGAAGGGGATCTCCGTCTATGCCGGCAAAATGGGTCAGCAGGTAGCATCACCCTTAGTCACCGTGGTGGATGATGCCACCCTTCCAGGGAAGTTCGGTAGTTTCCGTTTTGATGATGAGGGGACTGAGGGTCAGCGCACGGTTCTGATCGAAAACGGTATACTGGTTGGGTATATGTACGATTATCTAACGGCTAGGAAGGACAATGTTGCTCCTACCGGGAACGGCCGCCGGGAATCTTATCAGCACAAGCCCATTCCCAGGATGACCAATACCCTCATTCTTCCCGGCCGAGATGATCCCCAGGATATTATCCGGGACACAGAGCGGGGGCTGCTTGTCACCCGCATGGGAGGCGGCCAGGTAAATACTGCCAATGGCGATTTTGTCTTTGAGGTTTCCGATGGTTATTTAATCAGCGGTGGGGAGATCGGAGAGCCGGTGCGGGGTGCAACACTCACCGGCAATGGACCCAAGGCCCTTGCCATGATCGACCGTGTCGGTGGGGATCTGGGCTTTGCCATCGGTCTTTGCGGCAAAGACGGCCAGGGGGCTCCGGTCAGTGATGCTCAGCCCACCATTCGGATTCCGGAACTAGTGGTTGGAGGCATCATGGAGGAGGACCAGTGATGACACTAGAAATGCAAGATCTAGCCCGATCGGTAGTGAGGCTTGCCGAAAGTTCCCGGCAGGAGGTGGAGGTATACACCATCAAGCAGCGTTCCCTGCGGGTGGAGGTCACCGATGGTCAAGTGGAGACCCTCCGGGAAGCAAGTCAGACCGGTGTCGGGATTCGGGTGATAGACCGGGGCAGGCTGGGGATGGCCTTTACTACCCGTCTGGACCGGGAAAGCTTGAGAGATGCAGTGCAGTTGGCTGCGGCCAATGCCCAGAGTTCTGCTGCCGATGAGTTCAATAGGCTTCCTGATCCGAAGCCCGTGGAGCCCATGGCTCTCCTGGATCCGAAGCTGGCGCAGCTACCGGTTGATGTTAAGATCGATTTTGCTAAGAAAGTAGAGGATGCAGCCCGTGGATATGATGTCCGGGTAACCAAGGTGCGGCAGGCAAGTTATGGAGATGGAGTCTATGAGATCGGTATTGCTAACTCTCGGGGAGTTGATGTGGGCTACCAGGGGGGCTACTGTTCAACTAGCCTGATGGTGGTAGCCGAGGAAGAAGGTCAGGCTGAAACCGGCTGGACCTATGATTTTTCCCGGAGCTTTGAAGATCTCGATCCCGTTCGTGTCGGCCGGGAAGCGGCAGCCAGGGCAGTTGAAATGCTGGGGGCCGGTTCTTTGGCAACCTGCCGGGTGCCCCTTATTCTGGCACCAGATGTGGCTGCTGAATTCCTTGAAGTTTTGGGGCCGGCTTTGACTGCCGAGGCGGTGCAGAAGGGTAAGTCGGTGTTTGCCGGCAAGCTGGGGGAAGCAGTTGGCTCGAAGGAGCTGACCTTGATCGACAGCGGTTTGCTGCCGCAGGGGATAGGTACTGCCCCGGTGGATGATGAGGGAGTGCCCTCCCGGGATACCACTGTGCTGGAACAAGGAGTCCTTAAGACATATTTGTATAACACCTACAGTGCCGCCAAGGATGGAGTTGAGTCCACCGGCAATGGGGTAAGGCCCTCCTTTAGGGGTGCCTTGACCTCCGGCATCCGCAACTTCTATATCCCCGCCGGGAAGCTGTCCCAGGGAGAACTGATGGGCCAAATCGGCCGGGGGTTATATGTTACCAGCGTGATGGGTATGCACACAGCCAATCCCATTTCCGGTGAGTTTTCAGTGGGGGCTGGCGGTCTTTGGATTGAAAATGGAAGACCTGTCCGGCCGGTGCGGGGAATTGCCATCGCTGGGAATCTCATCGATTTTCTGAAGCGCTTAGTTGCTGTGGGAAGCGATCTCCGCTTCTACGGGTCTGTAGGGTCTCCCAGCTTGGTTGTGGAAGGAATTACCGTCAGTGGAGAGTAGGTAGAAGGTGATGGTGCTGCGGTTTTTGACTGCTGGAGAGTCCCATGGACAGGGCCTAGTTGGGATCATTGAAGGAATTCCCGCGGGTTTGCCTTTGTCTGAAGAAGACATCAATCGGGATCTTGCCCGGAGGCAGCAAGGGTACGGCCGGGGCGGCAGAATGCAGATAGAGAAAGATACTGTCCGGATTGTCTCGGGAGTTCGCTGGGGTAGAACCCTAGGCACTCCCATCGCCCTGGAAGTGTCCAACCGGGACTGGCAGAACTGGCAGGAGGTTATGTCCATTTCTAAGCCTGCGTCTCCACCCAAGTCCGGTGAAGTTACCCGGCCCCGGCCGGGGCATGCCGACCTTGCCGGTATGCTGAAGTACAGAACCGGGGATGCCAGAAATATCCTGGAGCGGGCAAGTGCTAGGGAGACGGCCATGCGGGTTGCGGTGGGAGCGGTGGCCCGGAGACTGCTTGACCACTTTGCCATTGAGGTTTTCTCCCATGTGATTCAGATTGGTTCAGCTAAAGCCAGGGAGCTTCCGGATGATCCGGATCGAATAAGAGAGCTGGCCGAAGGCTCTCCGGTTCGCTGTGCTGACCTTGGGGCAGCTCAAGCCATGATCGCTGAGATTGAGGCAGCCAAGGCAGCGGGGGATTCTTTAGGCGGAGTTTTCCAAGTGATGGCTTGGCCGGTGCCCGCCGGCCTTGGCAGCCACGTCCACTGGGACCGCCGCTTAGATGGACAGCTGGCCCAGGCTTTAATGTCTATTCCTGCCATTAAGGCAGTTGAAGTAGGTATAGGTGTGGAAGCAGCCCTGCGGCCGGGTTCTCAAGTTCATGACGAGATTTTCTATGAATCCGGCACTCCAGATGGTCCAGAATCCGGCAGGGGCGATGCTTTTTGCTGGCAGGATAAGTTGTGGCTGACTGCCGGGGGTTTCTACCGGAGGACCAACCGGGCGGGCGGGATCGAAGGAGGCATCAGCAACGGTTCGCCAATTGTGGTTCAGGCGGCTATGAAGCCAATACCGACACTGTATGAGCCGCTCTATTCGGTAGATCTAAAGAACCTAGAACCTGTAGCTGCTGGGGTAGAGCGATCCGATGTCTGCGCGGTGCCTGCCGCTGCTGTGGTAGGTGAAGCCATGGTGGCGTGGGTGTTGTCTTTGGCCTTCTTGGAGAAGTTTGGCGGAGACAGTCTGGAAGAGATTGAGGAGAGGTACCGTTCCCACCTTATCTCACTCTGCCCCGGACCTCTCCCCCATCCTTGAGAGGCTGAAGGAGAATTGGAGGAAGCAATGGGACATGCAAATTTAGTATTGACGGGAATGATGGGTGCAGGGAAAACCACAGTGGGACGAGCTTTAGCAGGAAGGCTGGGCATGGAGTTTATCGATCTGGATCACGAGATCGAAAAGGAAGCCGACGTTACCATTAGACAGCTATTTGAGGAATGCGGAGAAGCCCGCTTCCGAACTTTAGAAACAGCCATCCTTCAAAAGGTTCTCCACCGAACAAACCAGGTAATCGCTACTGGCGGAGGAGTGGTAACCAGGGAGGAAAACCTCAGCTTGCTTCAGGACCACCCGGTGGTGTGGCTGGCTGTTGATGCCGGCACCGCATCCCAGCGGCTTAGCTTTGACGGGACTAGGCCCCTAGTCAAAGCATCGGAGGCAGCTGCCGATGATCCGGAGGCCATGGCAGAAGAGGGTATGGCCAAGTGGGTCCGGCTGGCCGCTGAACGGCGCCCAGCCTACAGCATGTGCGACTTGGTTGTGGATGCATCTAACCCACCGGAGACGGTTGTTGAAGCAGTTGCCGCCTGGTGGGAGGGGATCGCTGCCAAGGAGGGCGATTATCACCAGGGAGCCTGGAAGGTTGAGCACCTGCCGGTGGATGTTGCCGAAGGCCCGTACCAGATCCACTTTGGTCGGGGGATCCTCAGGAATTTGGGAGAGCGCATAAGGAGCGAAGCCGGCTTAGAGCACGTTCTGGTTGTTTCCAATCCGACGGTGCTGGCCCTTTACCAGGATGAGGTTGCAGCATCCCTTACTTCTGCCGGGCTGAAGTGGGATATAGCTGTGATACCCGATGGGGAGGAGTACAAGACCCTGGAGACTGTGGAGTCTATCTACGAAGCGGCTTTTCAGGCCGGGCTCGACCGCCGTTCCGGCATCATTGCCCTGGGTGGTGGGGTTGTAGGAGATATCGCCGGTTTTGCCGCGGCTACCTACATGCGGGGCGTGAAGCTGGTGCAGGTACCTACCACTCTTCTGGCCCAGGTGGATAGTTCCGTCGGCGGCAAGGTCGGCGTAAACCACCCCAGAGGCAAGAATTTGATCGGTGCCTTTTACCAGCCGGTCATGGTGGCAGCAGACCTGGCGACACTGGGGACGCTCCCTTACCGGGAAATCTTGACGGGTATGGCTGAGATCATCAAGTGCGGGTTTATAGCCGATGAAAAGCTTGTTTCCGAACTGGAGGCCAATGTTTTTTCTGACACAGCCTCGGCGGTATCTTCGACCGTGCTGATCCACTGGGTGAAGGCTGCCTGCAAACTGAAGGCCCAGGTAGTGGCGGCAGATACCAAGGAGACTGGGTACAGAGAGATCTTGAATTTCGGCCATACCGTGGGGCATGCAGTGGAGAAAACAGTGGGGTATGGGCAGTATACCCATGGTGAAGCAGTGGCCATCGGCATGGTAACAGCGGCTATTCTCTCCTACAGGAGAGGATACTTGAGCCGGTCCGAAACTGAAAGGATAATCGACCTGATCAAGAAGTGGGGACTGCCCACCAAGGTGGAGGGCCTTTCTATTTCTGCGGTGGTAGAAGCCTGCAAATTTGATAAGAAGGTCAGATCTGGGAAGCTTCGTTTTGTTCTCTTGGAAACCTTAGGCAAGGCCAAGGTGGGGGAGGTTGTCGGGGAAGATGAGCTGACCTCTGCCCTAGAGATCCAAGCGGGGGGTGGGCTCGAGTGAAAATCAAGGTGATCAACGGCCCCAATCTGAATCTTCTAGGGAGCCGGGAACCCGGTGTCTACGGAAGCAACACTCTGGCTGATATTGAGGCTGCCCTAGAAGCCTTGGGTGAAGAACTTGGCTGTCGGGTGGAGTTTTTTCAAAGCAACCACGAAGGGGAACTGGTAGACTGTATCCAGGCCTGCCGGGATGGGTTTGACGGTATCCTGTTCAATCCAGCAGCCTACACCCACTACAGTTATGCCATTAGGGATGCTATTGCTGCCGTTGACCTGCCTGTGGTGGAGGTACATATATCCAATATCCACCAGCGGGAATCTTTCCGCCACCGGTCGGTGACAGCTCCGGTGTGCAGCGGCCAGGTGGTGGGCTTCGGGGCCGAAAGCTACCTCTTGGGGCTGCGGGGGCTGGTCGGCATTATCCGCAGGAGAAAGAAGGAAGCTTAGACAAATTAGAACTAGACAGCCTGATGATGGAAGGGAGTGAGAGCCTATCCGGGCTGGGTAGGCAGGAAAATGCAGACACTGATGAATTTGCGGAAGAAGCTGCAGGAAAAAGACCTTGATGCAATGTTGGTTTTGGGAGCAGCCAACCGCCGATATCTAAGCGGTTTCACCGGATCGGCAGCAACTTTGTTGATTTCCCAGGATGCAGCAGTTTTGATTACGGATTTTCGCTATATAGAGCAGGCAACGGCCCAGGCGCCGGAGTTTGAGGTGCGGCGTTATGAAGATTATCTTTCAACGGTGAAGGAAGTCCTAGAAGAAAACGGCTGCCGCAGGGTTGGGTTTGAAAGCGATATTGTTACATATGATCAATATACCAGGTGGCAGGAGCAGCTGAAGGAAATTGAGTGGGTACCGGCTCCCGGATTGGTGGAGGAGCTTAGGATGATCAAATCCGATGAGGAGATTGCTTCTATAGCAAGAGCTGCTGCCATCAGTGATGAGGCATGGGCAGAGCTTTTGCCCCAGATGCGGCCCGGGGTGACAGAAAAGGAGCTGGCCCTTGAGCTTGAGTTCCTCATGCGTAGGAAAGGTGCCGAAGGTCTGGCCTTTAATATTATCTTGGCCAGCGGTCCCAATGGAGCCCTTCCCCACGCTGTTCCCAGCGACCGCCCCTTACAGGAGGGAGATCTGGTAGTAATGGACTTTGGTGCCCGGGTTAACGGGTACTGCAGTGATATGACCAGGACAGTTGTTATCGGAAAAGCTTGTCAGCGGACCCGCACTTTGTATAATATTGTACTGGATGCCCAGTTGGCGGCAGTTGCTGCTGTAAAGGCCGGCAAGACCGGTAAAGAGATAGATGCAGTTGCCCGGGGACTGATTAGCGATGCCGGTTACGGCGAGAACTTCGGTCACGGACTTGGCCACAGCGTGGGACTTGCTATCCACGAGGATCCCCGTCTGGCTCCAAAGGCAGAAACTGTTCTGCAGCCGGGAATGGTGGTTACAGTTGAGCCTGGAATCTATATTCCCGGTTTTGGCGGTGTGAGGATCGAGGACTTGGTAGTGGTAACAGAGACGGGCTGCCGGATTCTCACCCAGAGCACCAAGGATCTAGTGGAACTTGGCAGTGAATAGACCCAGCGAGAAGTATTTGCTTGTGCAAGAAGGAGGAGCGCAATGATTTCGGTAAATGACCTTAGAACAGGATTAACTTTGGAGATAGATGGGGAAATTTGGAGTGTAGTTGAGTTTCTTCACGTAAAACCAGGTAAGGGAGCAGCTTTTGTCAGGACAAAGCTCAAGAATATCCGAACCGGAGCTGTGGCAGAAAGAACTTTCCGGGCTGGAGAAAGGGTAGCCCGGGCCCGGATCGAGACAAAGGAAATGCAGTATCTTTACAGCTCCGGTGATGAGTACCATTTCATGGACACCGAGACCTATGAACAGATCAGTCTGCCCGTCAGCGCCCTGGCAGACGCCGTTCACTATTTAAAGGAAAACATGACTATCGGTATTCAGTTCTATGAAGGAGAAGCCATCGGCATCGATCTTCCCACAGCTGTAGAACTGGTGGTAACCCATACTGAGCCTGGGTTCAAAGGAGATACAGCTACCGGCGGCACTAAGCCAGCCACTCTGGAGACTGGTTTGGTCGTCCAAGTACCGCTGTTTATCGAAGAGGGAGATGTGCTCAAGATCGATACCCGCACCGGCGAATACTTGTCCCGGGCTTAGTGGTAGACTATACTGGCTGGCAATCGGTGGCGAGGTGTCTAGCCAACACCGGAATCTCAACCAAAGGGAGTGCTGCTGGTGAAGACTGCAAAGGAAAAGATTGCGTATCTGCGGGGATTGCTGGAGGGGGGAAATCTGTACGGTAAAGATCCAGGTGACGGTATCCTTTGGGATCAGCTATTGGACATCCTCGATGATATGGCTGTGGCCATCAATGCTTTGAGCGCCAACCAGGATGAGCTGACCGAGTATGTAGAGGCCATTGACAGCGACCTCATGGATCTTGAGGATGAGGTCTATGCCGACGCTGATGACGATGATGATGATTGGGTGGAAATCGAGTGTCCAGAATGCGGGGAGCCGGTGACCTTTGAGCAAGGTTTCCTTTATGATGACGATGTACAGATTACCTGCCCGGAATGCGGCGGAGTGGTGTATCAGGGAGAGAACTTCCAGGACTTTGATGACTTATTGGACTATGAAGATGAAGACGATGAAGATGAAGAGTAAGTAACTGCGGCAGATAAGCATATCCATAGGACATAGGACTGTTTCCGGCCGTTGGGTCAGGAAACAGTCTTTTTTTATTTCCATCTTCTACTTTAGTCCCTGGGGCCATATAAATGGACAAGGGGGAGTTCCATTGAAGGAGAGAGTTGGTTTCCAGCAAGTGCTGAAGTATACAGCCAGTCCCCTCCGGGAGATTTTGGGGAAGGTACCGGAAAGCCTCCAGGAAGAAACCTTGGAGATCCGGATCCGTCAGGGGCGTCCCTTGGCCTTGGTGACAAACTCCGGCGCAGTGTTTATATCCCCAACTGGAAGGCCTGAGCTGGACCCGCTAAAGGGTTACCAAGTGAGCGGACAAGACTGCCGCCTTACTTTGCAGCTCATGACCCGTTCTTCTGTCTACATGGTTGAGGATAAGCTGGTACAGGGTTTCTTGACTTTACCCGGCGGTCACCGGGTGGGGATAGTGGGCAGCGGCTATGTGGAACAAGGCCGTCTCCAGGCTGTTCGGGATCTGGGGCAGCTTAACATCAGGCTTGCCCGGGAGGTGATGGAGGCAGCATCTCCGATTCTCCCCACTCTTATAAACGGTGAAGGCAGGTTTCAGTCGACCCTGGTGGTTTCACCCCCCGGCTGCGGTAAGACCACCTTGATCCGGGATATTGCCCGCCAGCTGTCTTGGGGAAAGCCGGGAAGCTGGCTCCGCCATACTGTGGCCATTGTCGATGAGCGAAGCGAGATCGGAGCAGTCTGGCATGGTGAGCCCCAAACCGACTGCGGTCCCTGTACCGATGTACTAGACGGCTACCCTAAAGTGGAGGGAACTCTAGTTGCTATACGGGCTTTGGCTCCAGATGTGCTGGTGACCGATGAACTGGGGACAGCGGAGGATGCATCGGCAGTGGTTGAGGCAGCGGCCGCTGGTATTGCTGTCTTAGCCAGCATCCACGGGGACTCCTGGGAGTCTGTGCAGAAGCGGCCGGGGGGTAGGCTCCTGGCGGAAAACCGTGTCTTTCGGAGACTGGTGATTCTCAGCCGCCGGAAGGGCCCCGGCACTGTAGAGAAGGTGCAGGTGCTCTAGCGGAACTTGGCATAAATGGAAACCTATCCCAATAGAATTCACTAGAAGATGGGGTGACCGGCTTGTTCTTCCTTCGGTTGAGCCTGTGTTTGATTATCATCGGCGCTAGCGGAGCGGCCGGCTGGATTCTCAGCGGGTCTATCAGGGAAAGACCCCGTCAGCTCCGGAGCCTCCAAGCCGCCCTCAGCCGGCTGGAAACTGAGATCAGCTGCAGCATGACCTTCTTGCCGGAGGCGCTCCAGGAGCTGGGCCGCCTGACAGCACCGCCGGTAAACCGCTTGTTTGCAGATGCTGCAGAGCTGCTTCTCCTTGGGGATTTGTCCATTCAAGAGGCATGGAGGCAGGCGGTGCTCAAGGCTAGAGAGTACCTGGTCTTGACCCGGGATGATGAGCAGATCTTGCTGGATCTCGGGGATAATCTAGGGATTTCCCATCGGGAGGACCAGTCCCGGCACCTGCGCCTTGCCCGGAATGCCCTGAGCCAACAGGAAGCAGAGGCCCAAAGGGCCGAGGAGCAGCTGGTTCGCCTTTACAGCGCATTGGGATGGGCAGCAGGAGGGGCCTTGGTGCTTATTATGGCTTGACGGGCAGGCGGCTGATTTGCCGTGCCGAGACGCAGCTTATGGACAAACTGACTGAACTTGTGGGAGGGGAAAGGGGCAGTGGACTTAAGCTTGATCTACCGCATAGCCGGTGTCGGGATCCTGATTGCCATCCTCAACATATTTTTGCAGCAGGCAGATCGGAAGGAACAGGCCCATATGTTGAGCCTGGCCGGCGTGGTTATTGTTCTTCTTTGGCTCATTCAGCTCATTGCGCAGCTGTTTGAACAGGTAGAAAGCGTATTTCGCTGGTACTAACGGAGGGAGCATTAGTGTCTGAAATCGTGCCGGTGGTGGTGGCTGCCCTGATCCTGTCTTTCCTCCAAGTCAATCTCCGCTCCAGCTATCCAGAATATGCTGCAGTATTGGCCGTTTTGTTTACGGTGATTATCCTGCTGCGGGTACTTAACCCCATGAGGGATATGATTCATGTATTCTACCAGCTGGGCCAAGGGGCAGGGGTGTCGGGGGGATATTTTGATGTCCTGCTCCGGACCCTGGCGGCTGCCTACATTACTGCCTTCGGTTCCCAAATCTGCAAAGATGCCGGGGAGGAGAGCTTGGCCATGGTGGTTGAATTTGCCGGCAAGCTGGTGATGATGATAATCGCTCTGCCAATTGTCGTGGGAGTGGTGGAGACACTGGTAAATCTTTTGCCTTAGGAGGGGAGCTGGGTGCAGAAGCTGACTGCCGCTTTTCTGCTGGTATTAATTATTTCAACTCTCGCATACGCCCAGGCCTCCAGTCTCAATTCTGCCCTAGAGAAGGTGGTAGAGGCCCAGCTGGGTGAGCTGGATACCGGGGAAATCCAACGGACCTTGGCCTCCATCGATGAAGGTCTAAAGGCCCAGCTGCCTTCCTTGAACCTGAGAGAGATCATCCTCGGGGGAAAGGGAATAGACTGGGCCACACTGGTACAAGAGCTGTTTCAATACTTATTTCGGGAAGTGGTAGCTAATGTTCGCCTGTTGACTGGGCTTTTAGTTTTGGCTGTCATGGGGGCCTTGCTGCAGAATCTGCAAGTCTCCTTTCTCAGCTCTGACAGCATCGATGTCTCTGTAGCCTGCTGCCTTTTGGTGTTGCTGCATCTAAGCCTCAATAGTTTTCAAGTTGCGGCGGCTGCTGGGGCGGGAGCCATCGATGCCATGACCTCCCTGATGTACGCCCTGCTTCCCCTGCTTTCAACTACACTAGCCGCGGTGGGAGGCGTAACATCAGCGGCATTGATGCATCCAATTCTAGTTGTCACAGTAGGTTTAATGGGTATGCTGATCCAGCAGGTGATTTTCCCTCTGCTGCGGGTAGCCGTTGTCCTGGGGATTGCCGGCAATCTATTCCACGAGTTTCCTATTAAGCGGTTAGCGGCTCTAGCTGAACGGGCAGCGGGCCTGCTTTTGGGGACAGCCTTTGTCGCCTTTGCAGCGGTAGTTACAGCCAGGGGCATGCTGGCACCGGTGGCAGATGGTGTAACCATGCGGGCGGCCAAGTATCTCGGGGGCAAGATTATGCCGATTCTCGGCAATACCTTTGCCCAGGCCTTGGATGTTGCTGTGGGAGGGTCTCTTTTGATTAAGAACGGCCTGGGCGTATTGGGTCTAAGCGGAATCTTGCTCATCGCGGCCTTTCCACTAGTTAAGATCCTTGCCCTGGTGTTTATCTACCGCATCGTTACCGCCGTGATCGAGCCCATCAGTGATTCCCGCTTGGTATCTGCCATGGCCAGCTGCGGCAATATATTAACTGTTGTATTTGTGGCAGTGCTGACAGCTGCCTTGGTTTTCTTTTTGACTATTACGTTGATGGTGGGAATGGGCAACTTGACAGCAGTGCTTCGGTAGGTGAGCTGTGGTGCTCCAGTGGATCAAGGAACTCATCGGCTTTCTCATGATCAGCGGGCTGTTTCTCATGCTGGTGCCCCATCAAGAGATCAGAAAGTTTGTCCGGCTGGTAATCGGTCTTCTTTTGGTTACTCTCATGCTCCAGCCTTTGACTGGTTCCGGCATTCTAGTCAATATCGGTTCCACTTCAGCTGGCCTAAGACTCCATCATGCTTTACGGACCGGACAAGGTGGAATGCTAGAATTAGATCAGCTGCAGGAGCAGGCAGAACGCTTAGTAGAGAAGGGGAGCGGCATTATGAAAGAACAGATGGTAAATCAAACAAACAAGCAGTTAAGCTCATTGCTAAGCCTCTTGCCGGGGGTGAAGGATGCCCAGGTAGCCGCCCAGATAGGTGTGGGTGGGGGTCTTGAGCGGGTGGTTGTCCACCTGTATTTGGCCGAGGGGGCATCTTCCGGTGAAAATGGGTTGGGCACCCGGCTGATTGAGCCGGTGGCGCCTGTGTTGATCATGGGGGAATCGCCCCGACAAGATGGGTTTAGCAGCTTCCCTCAGGATTCCTTGACTTGGCGGGTGAAGAGCTTAGTAGCTGATTTTTACGGCATAGAGCCGGAGGCGGTTATTGTCAGTATTGCAGGATAGGGGGAGATGCTCTATGCAGCTGCGGGATTTGTGGGACAAATGGTGGCCTGAAAAAACGGAAAGGAGCGGGGTTCCCCTCACCGACCAACAGCGCAGGTTCACCGGTTTCCTCTTAATCTTGATCTTGGCGGCAGCCCTGATGCTTCAGGTCACCAGCCAAAGGGGAGCCTCCCCTGTGACTTCTCCGTTGAGCAGCAGCGATAGCCTCAATGGGGATGCCGAACCGGCTTTAGGCGGCAGATCTGCCTCCAGCTCCAACTATGAGGAAGAAATTGAGCGGAAACTGGCAGCGATTTTGTCCAGAATTGAGGGAGTCGGCAGTGTCGAGGTGATGGTCACCTTTAGTACCGGCAGCCGCCTGGAGCTTGCCCAGGATGTAAATGGAGATGAGACGGTGACAGAAGAGACAGATACCCAGGGTGGCAAGCGCCGGGTTGTCTCTCAGCGGTGGAACGAAAAGGTGGTGATCCTGAGGGAAGGGCAGAGAGGAGACTCACCCATAATCCTGGCTGAGCATCGGCCTGTCGTGGCCGGAGTCTTGGTGGTAGCCGATGGGGCTAAAGACCCCGGCATCAGGCTGCTCATCAGCCGGGCGGTGGAAACCGCGATAGATATTCCGTCCCACCGGGTAACGGTGGTACCTAGGAAAAAGTGATTGGGGGGGTAATGCTGTGTTCTACGTAATCTCAGGCAAGACATTGCTCAGGGGACTGCTGATCATTTTAGCAGCGGCTTGCCTGCTGTGGCTGGCATGGAACAGCCTTGACTTAGATAGCAATCTGCCCAGCGGCGGCATTGTCCTTTGGCCCAAATGGATGCCGGGTAAGGGAGGCGAACCGGCGGAGAATGGGAAGAAGGCGCCGGATATTGACAGGATGGACGAAGGTCCCGAGGGTGGGATTCAGGAGCCGGAATTGGGCCCTGAGGAACTGGCGGAACCTGTAGAAAGCCTGGGGCTTGACTTGAGCGCTGATTCTGCACCAGATCCTGGCGGGAATGGACAGTTTACCATCGTGGGCAGCGAACTTGTCGATGAGTATCTGCCTGCCAATCCAATCTACGGAGAAGACTTCACCTTGGCTGTACCCACCACAGGAACCTTGAGTGTATCTGTACAGCCTTTGAGCAGGCGGGACAGCTTCTCAGAATTCCGATGGGAAAGGGATCGGAGCCGGTCTAGGCAGCTGGAAACGCTGCAGGGGATTATTACCGATTCAGCCAGCTCTGAAGAGCAGAGGATAGCTGCCCAGGAACGGCTGTTAAATATAATGGCTGGTTCAGAGGTGGAAATGGAGTTGGAAGGGCTGCTGATGGCCCAGGGACTGCCCGATGCTGTTGTGGTATTGGGTGAGAGTGGGGTTACAGTGATAGTTGATACTGTCCTGACAGAAGAAGAAGCTGCCCGCATCGGAGATACTGTGAGCGGCATCACCGGCATGTCCCTGGAGAAGATCAGGATCATAGATCAGCGCAGCTAAAGGGCTAATCCGCTTTTTGCAGCCGGAAGCAGGAATGGAAACAAAAACCTAGAAGTGAAATGTGAACGGCATATGGTCTCCCATGGCTTTCTCTAACCGGCCGACAGGGGTAGGTATCAGTTGGTAGTTGATGGGAAAGCTAACGAGTAAAGGTGGGCTAGTTCCGGTTGGAAAAGGATGGTTGTTGCCTGTGAAAATAGAAGATGTACAGTTGCTGATCCAAGCAGTACAAGACAGTGACTTGGTGGAGCTGATCTGGGAGGATAACGGTTCCCGACTTGTTCTAAAGAAAGCCGCCCCGGGTTCAGGTTCAGCTGTTCTGGGACCTGGAGCAGAAACCGCCCAATTAACCGATGGGGACACTAACAGAGGACAGGAAGTAGCCCATAAGGCAGCAGAGGGCCTTGTCACCATCGAAGCACCGATGGTGGGCACCTTTTATCGGGCCCCTGCACCCGATGCCGAGCCATATGTTGAGGTAGGCAGTATAGTTGAAGTCGGCCAGCCCCTGTGTATTATTGAGGCCATGAAGCTCATGAATGAAATCGAGTCGGAAGTGAGCGGTCGGATAGTTGAGATCTTGGCGGAGAATGCCCAACCAGTGGAATACGGCCAGCCGCTGTTCGTAATCGAGCAAATCTAAGAGACACTGGCGTGAGCCGCTGGGGGAGGACTATGCTTTGTTTTCAAAAATATTGGTTGCCAATCGTGGTGAGATCGCTGTACGAATCATCCGGGCCTGCAAGGAGCTGGGCATTCGTACAGTCGCCATCTATTCAGAAGCAGATGCGGCAGCACTGCATGTAAAACTTGCTGATGAGGCTGTATGTGTAGGGCCTGCTAGTTCCGCAAGGAGCTATCTTAACATACCTAATATTATATGCGCTGCTCTGCTTACGGGAGCAGAGGCCATTCACCCGGGTTATGGGTACCTTGCTGAAAGGGCACGTTTCGCCGAGATTTGTCATGATCACGGGATAGAGTTTATTGGGCCAAAGCCCTCTACCATCGAGTCCATGGGGGATAAGGCAGCAGCCAAAAAGGCCATGCAGGCAGCAGGTGTGCCGGTGATCCCCGGTAGTGATGGGCCGGTGGAGTCTGATAAGGATGCCCTTGAAATCGCCAGGGAGATAGGGTATCCGGTGATTGTCAAAGCATCTGCCGGCGGCGGCGGCAAAGGGATGCGGGTAGTCTACGGTCAGGATGACTTGCTCCGGGCCTTGAATCTTGCCAGGGCAGAGGCTGATGCTGCCTTCGGCAATGCAGAAGTGTATCTTGAAAAATTTATTGACAAACCCCGCCATGTGGAGATCCAGATCGTTGCCGACAAACACCGTAATGTGATCCACCTAGGTGAGCGGGAGTGTTCACTGCAGCGCCGTCAGCAGAAGATCCTAGAAGAAGCACCGTGTGTCGCCATCACACCCAAGATGCGGCAGGCTATGGGGGAGGCTGCAATAGCGGGGGCTAAGGCTGTTGACTATATCAGCACCGGTACTGTAGAGTTCTTAGTCGACCAGGATGGCAATTTCTATTTTATGGAAATGAACACCCGCATCCAAGTAGAGCATCCTGTGACTGAGATGATTACCGGTATTGACCTGGTCAAGGAGCAGCTGCGCATTGCTGCAGGAGAGAAATTATCCTTCAGTCAAGAAGATATTACACTTCGGGGCCATGCCATTGAATGCCGCATCAACGCTGAAAATCCCGAAGCCGGATTCATGCCCTCACCGGGCGTAATTAGTGCCTACCACGCCCCTGGAGGTATGGGGATCAGGGTTGACAGCAGTATATATCAGGGCTGGGAAGTATCCCCCTTCTACGATCCCATGGTTGCCAAGGTGGTGGCGTGGGGGCGCAATCTGGATGAAGCCATTGGACGGATGAAAGCTGCGTTGTCGGAAATGGTGATCGAGGGCATTGCCACTTCCATACCGTTTCACCTGGAGCTGCTGCAGGATGAAGGGTTTAGAAGCGGCAGATTTCACACTAAATATATTGAGGAAGAGTTCATGGCAAAGAAGTAAATATGAACTCGCTGATGTTGAACAGTGCTCCATGTGATGGAATTTAGGTAGTGAGGTGACCACGAATTATGCCGGAGACCAAAGAGAGAACTGAGCTGGGAGAACTTCGGATTGCCAATGAAGTGGTGGGAGTCATTGCCGGGTTAGCTGCTACGGAAGTAGAGGGCGTTGCCGGGATGAGCGGCGGCCTAGCCGGCGGTATCGCAGAAATGCTGGGAAGGCGCAACCTCTCCAAGGGTGTAAAGGTGGAAGTGGGGGAGGAGCAGGCTGCCATCGACCTGTTTGTGGTGGTGGAGTACGGAGTCCGAATTCCTGATGTTGCCTGGAAGATCCAGGAAAACGTCAAGCGGGCCATCGAAGGGATGACAGGCCTGGAAGTTGTGGAGGTAAATGTCCACGTACAGGGCGTGAATTTCCCTCAAGCAGAGGAGCGGGTGGAGGAGCAGCCCCGGGTGCGGTGAGAGAATGGAGCCTTTAGTTGGGGGGCAGATGATGTGAAGTGGCTGGAAAGATTGGTAATCCTCCTGGTCTCTCTTCTTTTGCTTGCCAGCGGTATCGGGCTTTTTGCCTTTGTGCTGGGCTGGCAGGGAAGACCCTTATTTACCTGGCTCTTGTCCCTACAGGATGCACAGGTTGAGGGAGTTGTACTGGGGGCAGCTTTGTTGCTGGGCGGCTTGTATCTCCTGGCATTGTTTTCCAGGAACGGCCGTGAAGAGCAGGCTATTGTCCAGGAGACAGAGCTGGGTCAGGTTGAAATCTCCCTGAAGGCTGTTGCCAATTTGGTACAGAGGGCGGCCCGGGAAATCCCCGGCATCCGGGACCTTTCTCCGGTGATTAAAGTTGTTCCAGAGGGACTGGATATACGGGTGGTGGTGCAGGTAGTGCCCGAGCGCAGCATTCCCTCCTTGGCTGCAGAGGTGCAGAGCCAAATACGGGATTATCTCAGCGAAACTATCGGCTGTCCTGTACACCGGGTCATGGTGGAAGTCAGAGATGTACGCCCCGAACCGAAGGCAAAGGTCGACTGATAAGGCTACCATGGAAAGAAGCGGATGGGGTGTGGTACTGTGGATGGACGCCAAGATGACCTGTTGGCATGGCTCATAGCTAACAAAGGCAAGATCTTGGGTACGGCCGCTGGAATACTGCTGGGCTGGCTGACCCTGGAATACGGGTTTTTCAAGGCCGTCTTTCTACTCCTGTGTCTGGTTGTGGGTTACATGGTGGGAGCCAGTGCAGATCAAGGGGGCGGCTTGAGCAATTTGGTTGCCGGCTTCTTTACGTCTAGAAGGCGGTAACAGTAAAGTGACTATGCAGATTGTATAGAGAGTGAGATTATGCAAAGGAGAAAAGCAAGGGAGGCAGCTTTACAAGCACTTTTCCAGATCGATGTTGGAAAAGCTGAAACAGAAGATGCCGTGGCCTACGTAGTTACCCTCAATGATTTGAACGATGCCGGCGAGAGATTCTGCCGTGAATTGGTAACCGGGGTGTTGGCTAATCTCGAGCTCATCGATGGGCTCATTGCTGAGCATTCCTTTGACTGGGACATAAGACGTTTGGGTAACGTCGAACGGAACATACTCAGGATGGCAATCTTTGAGCTGATGCACCTAGAAGATGTCCCAGTGGGAGTGACCATCAACGAGGCTGTAGAGATAGCCAAGACCTTTGCCAATGATGATTCCGGCCGGTTTGTTAACGGAATCCTCGGCCGTTTTGTACGGGAGCGGAATCTTAACGACGATGAAGACGATAGCGAAGGGTAGAAGAACTGTTGCAGCGCGAAGCTAGACATCCTGTCATACTTGGTATTGATACCAGCTGCTATACAACCTCAGTGGCACTCATTGCTGGTAGAGAGCTTTTGGCTGACCGCCGTCTGCTGTTGGAGGTGCCCCAGGGTAAGAGGGGCCTGCGCCAGGCTGAGGCGGTTTTTCAGCATGTAAGAAATCTTCCCCAGCTCCTAAGCGAAGTGCTTCCCCGGGAGGATATCACCGGGGTGGCAGTCAGCAGCAAGCCAAGGTCTGCTGCCGGTTCCTACATGCCGGTCTTCAAAACGGGAGAAGGAATGGCCCGAGCCCTAGCCTTGGCTTGGGATGTACCCTTATACCTAACCAGTCACCAAGCAGGGCACATCTGGGCAGGGTTGTTTTCTATGGGTAAAAGTGGGATGCCGTTGGAGCGAGACTTCTTGGCAGTCCATCTTTCCGGCGGCACCACTGAGGTGGTGTCTGTACGGTTGGATGAGTCCGGCGGAGAAGATGGTGAAGGCTTTAGGATCGAAATCTTGGGCGGCAGCCTTGATATTCACGCCGGTCAGCTGATTGACCGCATCGGTGTCAAGCTTGGGTTATCCTTCCCTGCCGGTCCCCAATTGGAGAAACTGGCCCAGACAGGGCGGGAGCAGGGGATAGAGCCTGTCCCTTTAGCTGTTTCCGTCAAGGGAATCAATGTGAATTTCTCCGGCTCTGAGACTGCCGCGCAGCGGCTGCTGGAGGCCGGTGCCCATCCGGCGGGTGTAGCCCAGGGAGTTGAGATGTGCATAGCGGAGAGTGCTGCCAAGATGATCAAGGCTGCAGCGGAAGCTTCGGGATTGAGTATAGTGCTCATGGTCGGGGGCGTTGCAGCCAATCAGTACTTGCGGCAGTATCTTTCCCAGGAGCTGGATAGGGCCGGTATCAGCATCAACTTTGCTCCCAGCCGCCTAAGCAGCGATAATGCAGTTGGAGTTGCTGCCTACGGCCGATGGCGGACCCTTCAGCAGGCAGCTAGGCTGGGGCAAGGATAAAGATTCAGTTATTAACTGAGACAGCAGTGCATAGACTCCTACTGAATGCAGGGATGTCGGGGCAAACGGTAGGGGAGGTTTATGCATAATGTGGTGGAAACTGCTCATCGGTGCCATAATCGGCCTCTTAGTAGGACATTTTGTCGCTCCGGGATATTGGCTTTGGGTCATCGTCGGGCTGATCGTCGGTTACCTTGCTGAACTTTGGGCTAAGCGGGGGGAAGATACCGGCGAGGCTGCCAACTAAGGCGGGTGCTCGTCTGGAATTTTTTGGGTTGGGGTCGGCATCGCGGATCATGGGCCGACCCTTTTTCCATTGACAGATATGGGCAGGGAATAGTCTTTTTACGGAGAAGGGATTAGCTGGTGAAGTCAATGTCGCAAATGTCATTTGGAAAAATGGAGCCGGTGACATCAGGTCCTCCGGTATATTCTGTTACGGACATTACCCGTTTGCTGAAACGGTATCTAGAAGATGAGCCGTTATTTCAATATGTCACCGTGTGTGGTGAGATATCCAACTTTAAGCACCACAGCTCGGGTCATATGTATTTTGTGCTCAAGGATGCCTCAAGCAGCATCAAGTGCGTCATGTTCCGGAGCTTCACCAGCCGCCTGCGGTTTAGTCCCCAGGACGGCCTGGAGGTATATGCTACAGGCTCCATTGGTATCTACGAGGCCGGTGGAGTGTATCAGCTTTATGTGCAGTTCATGGAACCCCGGGGTGTAGGAGACCTGCATCTTGCCTTTGAGCAGCTTAAGGAGAAGCTCAAAGCCGAAGGGCTGTTTGATGAGGCAAGAAAAAGACCCATCCCTTTCCTGCCCAGGAGAATAGGGGTCGTGACATCTCCCACTGGAGCTGCCATCAGGGATATCATCAGCATCTTACATCGGCGCATGCCCAGTGTAGAAATACTAGTTGCCCCTGCCTTGGTGCAGGGTAAAGGGGCGGCAGCCAGCATCGCTGCCGGCCTAGAGGCACTGGCCCGTTGGGGCGATGTTGATGTAATCATTGTTGGACGGGGCGGCGGGTCCATAGAAGACCTTTGGCCCTTCAATGAAGAGATTGTGGCCAGGACGGTGGCTGCTAGTCCAGTTCCTGTTATTTCAGCGGTGGGCCATGAAACCGATTTTACCATCTGCGATTTCGCAGCAGATCTTAGGGCTCCGACTCCCTCCGGGGCTGCGGAGCTGGCAGTGCCGGTGGCTGCCGAACTCCTTGCCGGTTTACGTGATCTAGAGGTGCGGCTGCGGCAGACCTGGCTGCAGTATACATCCCGAAAGCGGGAGCAGTTGGGCCATTTGGAACGGATACTGAAGGGCTACAACCCCGTCGATACAGTTAGACAAAGGCGCCAGCGCCTGGATGAGCTCGTCCTGAGGATGCAGCAGGCTGTTGAGCGCAAGATTACTAGGGAAAGGCGGGAGCTGCAGCTGGCGGCACAACGCCTTGACAGCCTGAGCCCACTTTCGGTGCTGGGTAGAGGATACGCCATTGCCCGGGATGGGAAGACCGGTAGACCAATAGTCTCAGCGACCCAAGGGGAGATAGGTCAAGAAGTGGAGGTCTTGCTGCAGGATGGCAGCCTGATAACAAAGGTGGAAGAGGTTCATCCAGGAAGTGCCGAGCAGCGGGAGAGAGAACCTGGAGTTGGGGAAGTAGGTGTCGATTAAGGTGGATGAAAAGAAGACCTTTGAGGAAAATTTTGGCCGATTGGAGCAGATTATTAGAGAACTGGAGCAGGGAGATGTCTCACTAGAGGATTCGCTTACTCTCTTCGAAGAAGGAGTTCAGCTGGTTCGCCGGTGCTCCAAGCAATTAGACGCAGCTGAAGCTCGCATTGCTAAGCTGGTAATCAACGAAGAGGGTGAGCCCTGCACCCTCCCGTTAAATGTGGAAGCTGATGATGAAGGAGTCTAAGCCTATGACACTAGCGAAGTTTATGGCAGAGCATCTGCCGGCCATTGAAAGGGAGTTGGAAGATTGCCTGCCGCCTGATACAGCCTATCCCGAAAAGCTGCATCAGGCAATGAGGTACAGCACCCTAGGGGGCGGAAAGCGGCTGCGGGGGCTTTTGGCAGTGGCATCGGCAAAGATAGCAGCTAAGGACCGCCTTCACCAGGTGCTGCCTGCAGCTTACCGGCTAGCGGCTGCAGTGGAGATGCTCCACGCATATTCGCTGATTCATGATGATCTGCCCTGTATGGATGATGATGATTTTCGCCGGGGAAAACCCTCTAACCACAAGGTTTTCGGTGAAGCAGTGGCAGTACTGGCCGGTGATGCCCTATTGACGGAAAGCTTTGCCTTGCTGGGTCGGCTGGCGGATCTAGGTGTTCCGGTGGAAGTGGTGGTAAACATTATCAGGGAGATGGCCCAAGCTGGGGGCAGCCGGGGCCTAATCGGTGGACAAGCGGTGGATTTAGAATCAGAAGGCAAGGAGATACCTGAGGAGACTTTAAGGTATATCCATACCCACAAGACCGGTGCCTTGTTTCGGGCGGTGGTTCGGTGTGGAGCACTGCTGGGTGGAGCTAGCGAGGAAGAGCTTGAAGCGGTAACCCGCTATGCCGACTGCTTCGGCCTCTGCTTCCAGATCACCGATGATATCCTGGATGTGGTGGGAGACGAGGCCAAACTTGGTAAGAGAGTCGGCAGCGATGCGGAACAGGGAAAAGTCACATATGTCTCCCTATACGGAGTGGAAGGGGCCCGGACTTTAGCCGCTAGAGCTATGGAGGAAGCCAAGGAGGCCGTGGCCGGTCTTGCAGGCAGTGAAATCCTGGGTAGTCTAGCAGAATATATAGTCCAGCGGGACTACTAGCGGGACTACCACCTGCCCGTTGACCTCCATCAGCAGCCCAACGGGGCTCTGGGGCTTTCTTGAGCAGGCTTGGAGATTGTGCTATAATTATTACAAATGAGATAGGTGGCGCAGTATCCTAGTCGATACACCCGTTTTCGAAGACGGGCCTAAAAATCCGTCACTGGCACATCGATGAAGTCTCTGGTGGTGGCCGCTGACGCCCAGTCGGGGGCTGCTG
>JAAYGR010000051.1 GCA_012727675.1 Bacillota bacterium | reverse complement strand
CCCGTCCTTCTTGTCGATAAATAGAATGACCTAAGACTCCGGCAATTAGCCCTTCGACGGCTTTAATCACCAAAGTCCAAGGCGCCCAGTGGGCATATCCCAGCAAGAGATCTGCCAGGGCCGACCCCAGTCCACCGGCTATCAATCCAACTTCGGGTCCCATCAGCAGGGCACTGAGGAAAATAACAGTATCACCGACATTGATGAAACCTTGGGTAGCTACCATGGGGATATTGATCACCATAGTAGTGATAGTAACTAAGGCGACGAATAGAGCCGTCAAGACTAGGCGATGTAAGCTCAGCCCTTTAAACATACTCCACCTCTGTTAGGTAATGATTGTACAGGGATTTCCCCATAAACTGGGGCGATCGGAATGGTCAGCGGTTCGACAAACAGCCTGCTAGTTCCTGCCAATACACACTAGGAAGGTAAAGGATCTGGGAAGCCCTGGGTTTGGGAGTTCTTTTCTGTTATGATTAACCTGAATGCTCATGATGGGAGCGAGTAGATTGACTGCGAAGAAACGCCGTAGAAATATTTTGCCATATAAGTATAGAGGTCTGGTCCTAGATGAATTCCAAAGGCAGGCCATCTGGTACCTAGATAACAGGATATCTACGTTGGTATCAGCACCTACCGGTACCGGTAAGACCCTCATTGCCGATTTTCTGGTGGAAAAAACGCTAGAAGCAAATCAAAGGTTAATCTATACTGCCCCCATCAAGGCACTAGTTAACCAAAAGTACCGGGAGTTTTGCAGCCGGTACGGACAGAATGTCGGCATTGTTACGGGGGACGTCAGTTACCAGCAAACCGCGCCGATAGTAGTGATGACCACCGAGATTCTCCGCAATATGTTGATTCGGGGTGACAACCGCGGTGCTGAGCCAAACTGGGTTGTCTTCGATGAAATCCATTACCTCAATCACCCGGAGCGGGGCACTGTTTGGGAGGAGGCCATTTTGTTCATCCCCAAGGACACTCTGATCCTGGGACTTTCGGCTACTATTCCCAACGCCCAACAGCTAGCCCAATGGATCGAATCCATTGGCCGGGATGTAGCAGTTGTTGAACATGGAGAAAGGGCAGTGCCTCTCCGGCACATGTATTTCACCAAGCACCGCCAAGCTGTAGAGAGAAAGGACCTCTTGCAGGCCGTAGCAGAGTCTCCCTCGATAGATGCCGACACCAAAGGAGGAACTCTAGATTGGTATGAACTGCCCATCAACCGCCGGCACCGGACCAAGGCACCAGCGGCTGCGGCCACCCATGCGGACTTGATCCATTACGCGGCTAGAAACCGGTTGTTTCCCTGCCTTTACTTTGTCTTCAGCCGAGAGGGCTGCGAAGAGAAAGCCAGGGAACTAGCCAGCAGTCGGGATTACCTTTCCGCGAAGGAAAAGGAGGCAGTCAGGGTAAACGTCCGGCGCAAACTGCAAAAGGCTGAACTCACTCCTCAAGATATCCCTAATTACGACATGTGGTATAACCAGTGGCTGAGGGGAATAGGAGTTCATCATGCCGGGCTCCTGCCGGTGGTGCGGGAAATAACAGAGCAGCTCTTGGAAAGACGCCTGCTGAAAGTAATTTATGCTACTGAAACCTTTGCAGTAGGCGTGAATATGCCGGTTAGAACTGTCTGTTTTGACACTCTGGTCAAATACGATGGGGAAGAACTTCGCTACCTAACCCAGCATGAATACTTCCAGATGGCTGGCAGAGCCGGCCGCCGAGGCTGGGACAAACAAGGCACCGTGATATCCCGTATCCATGAGACCTTACCTACTGTTCTTCCTGTTTGGAATGAAGATAGTGTCGAACCAATCCGCAGCCGCCTTAATATCTCCTTTAATATGGTGGTCAACCTGTTGGCTCGCTTTGAGCCCCAGGAGATAGAAGGGTTTTTATCGAAAACCCTCTCCAGTTTTCAGCATCAGCAAGGAGTGGCTGAGACCCGCAGTGACACCGAGCTGATGGATGATTTCCGGGCAAAATGGGTACTACTACAGAAGTTGGAATATCTAGACGGCACCCATCTCCTCGCCAAGGGAGAGATCTGCAGGAACATTTACGTAGAGGAAATCTTGGTCACCGAGCTCATCGCAGCCGGACTGATCCAGGACCTTGAGCCGGTGGAATTGGCAGGCTTAGCAGCAGCTATCGTGTATACACCTAAAGCCGGCGATCCTGATTTTACTCTTTCACCACCCCGTTGGACACCGGTGGTGGACTTAATTTATGACAAGCTGCACAAAATCGATTCCCAAGGGCTGGCAGCCGGCTTCAGCGTATATCCGGTGATATCCCCTGTGATAGCTGCGTGGGCTGAAGGGATGGATCTCCAGGATGTCCTCAAGAAACATCCTCTAGACCCCGGAGACTTGGTGGCAGTATGCCGACAATCCATCGATTT
>JAAYGR010000290.1 GCA_012727675.1 Bacillota bacterium | reverse complement strand
TAGCTGAGACCATCTTTTCGTATATAGTAGGTTATGCCGGTTACGGCTTCTGTGAGGCCCATGCCGCTGCCTTTGGAGATACTGCTTACAAGACAAGCTACCTTTTGGAGCACTATCCGGCCCATTTCTATGCAGCTATTTTAAGCAACCAGCCCATGGGGTTTTATCCCCCCAATACCATCTGCCTAGAAGCCCGGCGACGGAATATACCGATCCTGCCTCCGGATATCAACATAAGTACCGACCGGTTTACTGTAGAGGAGCTGGAGGATGATAACGAACTAGAGGGCGCCGGCGGCGAAGGTAAGAAAGAGCCCCGGCTGGGCATCCGGGTATCACTGGCCCAGGTAGCAAAAATGGACCAAGCATCACTCCAGAAAGTTCTCAGTAAGCGGGCCGAGGCCCCTTATCGTTCGTTACTGGATTTTTGCCAAAGGACCCGGTTGGATAGGGACATCACCGCCAACTTGATCCTCTGCGGTGCCTTTGATGCACTCCATCCCAACCGGCGCCAGCTGCTTTGGGATCTAGAGGAAATTTATGAACTCACAACGGGCGGACATCAGCTTTCCCTTTTCTCCCAAGGGGCAGCTGATCTTTTGCGGGAGACCAGCTCCAATCAAGTGCCGGATTTCTCCCCGAAGGAGAAATTCCTGCAGGAATACGCTGTTCTGGGATTTAATGTCAGCAGCCATTTGATGGCTTTTCTCCGTCCGTATTTGACAAAGCGCCGAGCAGCCAGCAGCCGGCAGCTGGAACAAACTGCCCCTGGAAAAAGGGTTTGTGCCGCCGGGATTGTGATTAGGCCCCACCGACCTCCTACCAAGAGCGGCCGGACCGTGGTGTTTCTCACCCTAGAAGATGAGTTCGGCATGATCGATGTCACCGTTTTTGAAGATGTCTACCAAAGGTATGGACATATCATTTTTACCGAACCAGCTTTAATGGTCTGGGGAACGCTGGAACAGAGGGGAAATGCCAAGAGTATAACAGCCCAGCGGGCAGAGGTTCTACCCTTGGCATATATATGGAAAGAAGGCAGCAAGAAGGCCTAGGCGGTGCTCCTCTGTACCGCCCAGGCCTGTATATGCTGAATAAACTCTGTAAAGCCTCTTAGGCTCTCAGCTCCTCGATCTTCTGCTTGATGGCATCCTTGGAATGCAGCCCCACTATCCGATCGACGGGCTTGCCGTCGATGAAAAAGGCTAATGTAGGAATACTGAGAATCCCGTACTGGCCGGCTATCCGCTGGGCACCGTCAACATTCAACTTGCCCACAGTAATTTCTCCGGCATATTCCTCTGCCAGCTCATCGATAATGGGCGCTAGCTGGCGGCAGGGACCGCACCATTCTGCCCAGAAATCCACAACTACCATACCGGGCTGCTGCAGTACTTCGGTGTTGAAATTATCCTCAGTGAATTCTTTGACTAGATTGTTTACCATATCCGGAACCTCCATCTTTCATCTGCCCTGCCATTATTCGCCGCCAAGGGGCAAATTCCTTTAGGAGAAAAGCACCTACCCTTCAGCCATATTCCACTGTTGGCACCTGTTTATTTCCTGCAACGCAGCAATAAACTAGGTTTAATCTCCCCACCAGCCGGGTATAACAATAATGAGAACAATTGCTATCAAGGAGGTTTTTTCATGAGTCAAGGACTGCCGTTGTTGGGTGACCGTTTTCCGGAGCTAGAGGTAGTTACTACCGATGGTGTAAAGAAACTGCCGGATGATTATGCCGGGAAATGGTTTGTGCTGTTCAG
>JAAYGR010000050.1 GCA_012727675.1 Bacillota bacterium | reverse complement strand
TTCTAGATACCCAGCAAACTTGATTTCTATCTCCACTTGTCTTTCGATCTCCCAAGGCAAGTCCCGGATCTCTATACCAACTTGAGCCAAATCTCTATAAGTCAGTTCCGGCCTTTGTAAAATCTCAGCTGCACTCACTGCTTTCGCGAGATCACCGCTGCCAAGCTCCTGCAGAGTTCTTCGCACATCCTCCGTGGGAGTAACCATAATCTGGCGCAGCCGAGCTATCTCCCCATTGATCATATTCCGTTTCTTCACAAAGCGCCGGTACTGCCCTTCCGATATGAGACCGAGACGGTACCCGTGGTCAACCAACCGCAAGTCTGCGTTGTCCTGCCTTAAGTTGACTCTAAACTCGGCTCTAGAGGTCATCATCCGATAGGGTTCTGTTACACCCTTGGTCACCAAATCATCGATGAGCACACCAATATATGCCTCCCGCCGGCTCAAATAGAAGGGAGACCGCCCCTGCAAGAAGCGGGCGGCATTGACCCCTGCCATAATACCCTGGGCCGCGGCCTCTTCATAACCAGAAGTGCCGTTGATCTGCCCTGCGGTAAACAGCCCCCGGACCAGCTTGCTTTCCAGTGACGGCTTTACTTGCCATGGGTCGATGAAATCATACTCTACTGCGTAGGCCGGCCGTATGATCTTAACTTCCTCTAAACCGGGGATTGTCCTCAACATGGCCAGCTGAACATCTTCCGGCATACTGGTAGTCAAGCCCAAGACATAAAGCTCACTGGTTTCCCACCCCTCCGGCTCCAGGAAAATCTGGTGATCCACCTTATCGGGAAAGCGCACCACCTTCCGGTCGATGGATGGACAAAACCGGGGTCCCTCCGTGGATATCATGCCGGTCTGAATCGGAGATCGATGGAGGTTTTTCCTCACAACCTCAATGGTAGCCTCGTTGGTGGTTGTAAACCAGCAAGGCAGCTGCTCAACTTCCCGGCGGGGCTCCCAGAAAGAAAACTGCAGCGGTACTTCTGAGCCCTGCTGCTCCTTCAGCTGACTGAAATCGACACTGCGGCTGTCGAGCCGGGGAGGTGTCGCGGTTTGAAACCGCCCAAGGTCAAACCCCAACTTTGCCAAGCTTTCGGAAAGCTCCGGGGCCGACGGCTCCCCTTGGCGCCCGCCGGGGTATCTAATATCGCCTATGACTACCCAGCCATTGAGAAAGGTACCGGTACACAGTATTACAGCACCGGCTTTAATAGTAGTGCCCTGCTTTGTCTTAATCCCCCAGACCCGGCCGTCATCGACAATAATTTCCGTTACTATACCCTGTTTCAAGTCAAGACCCGGTTGATCTTGCAGTATCTGAATCATGGTCCTTTGGTAGAGGCGTTTATCGGCCTGGGCCCGCAGGGCATGGACAGCCGGCCCCCGGGAAAGGTTCAGCATCCTGATATTAATATAAGCCTGATCAATGACCCGGCCCATGACACCCCCTAGGGCGTCGATCTCCCTCACCAAATGACTCTTGGCAGCCGGTCCCCCAATGGCAGGATTGCAGGAGAGTTCAGCGATGGTATCTATCTTCATTGTCACAAGGACGGTCCGACAACCGAGGCGGGCCGCGGCCACGGCAGCCTCGCACCCAGCGTGTCCACCGCCGACAACGATCACGTCATATTCGTATAGAGCATTCAAACAAACCCCTACTTCCCTATGCAAAAGTCTGCGAAAATTCGATCGATGACCTCATCCCTTACTGTGTCACCTGTAACTTCGCCTAGACTCTCTGCTGCTCCTCTGATATCTACTGCTACTAAATCCTGGGGCAGACCCATTTCTAGAGTATTCCTGGCTGCCTCCAGACTGGCGGCTGCTTCCTTAAGTGCCTGCTTGTGCCGGGCCCGGGTGACAACTAAGGAATCTCCGGTAAGATCCATGCCGCCTTGGACAACCTGGTTGACTATGGTCTCCTCTAGTTCTTGCAGACCCTCTCCTGTCTCGGCGGAAATCCTCACAATGGGTACATCCCGCAGGATCTCCCTATACCCTTCATCGGATACGGCGCTGCCTATATCCAGCTTGTTAACCACCAACACGGCAGTCTTTCCCTGAACCTGCTGCAAAAGGGAAATATCGTCATTCTCTAGCGGGCTGGAACCATCTACAACACAAAGAACAAGGTCGGCACCTTCCATTAGGGTAATGGCTCGCTCTACCCCGATCTTTTCTACTACATCCTCGGTATGGCGAATGCCGGCGGTATCCCGGATCACAAAGGGGAAACCTCCGATATTCACTATCTCCTCAATTACATCCCGGGTAGTGCCCGGCACATCGGTGACGATGGCCCTATTTTCCCTAACAAGACGGTTGAGCAAACTCGATTTCCCCACATTGGGCTTACCCACAATAGCAGTATCGATGCCCTCCCGAAGGAGCCTACCGGTATCGGCTGTTGCCAGCATCTTGGCAATCTCCCCGGACACATCATCAATCACTTGCCGAACTGCTTCCGGTTCCATATCCCCAACTTCATCGGGAAAATCGATCCCAGCTTCAATGGCAGCTAACAAACCCACCAAGTCACTTCGCATTTCCCTGATTGCCTGGGACAAGCCGCCTTCCAGCTGGCGCACAGCCAGCCGGTGACCCCGATCTGTCTTAGCCCGAATAACATCGATGACCGCCTCGGCTTGGCTTAAGTCCAATCGGCCGTGCAAAAAAGCCCGCTTGGTAAATTCCCCCGGTTCGGCTAAACGTGCACCCAGCTCCAGCACCCGCTCCAATATCCCCTGCAGGGGGATTAATCCGCCGTGGCAGTTGATCTCCACAACATCCTCTGTTGTATAGCTGTGGGGCGCCCGCATGACACTGACTATTACTTCATCGATCTTCTCACCCTGTTTATCAACTATCCACCCGTAATTCAAGCTCCAGTTGCGGGCAGATGCCAGGTCCTGACCCCTCGGCGATACAAAGACCTGATCCACCAGCGAGATAGCATCAGCGCCGCTGAGCCGCACTATACCGATTCCCCCTTCGCCCAGGGGAGTTGATATCGCGGCGATGGTATCCTCACTCCAGAATTCCCCTGCCATTTGCTCACCCCTTTTCTGACCTCACTACTATTAAGCGTAAAAAAGGAACGCGTCATTACGACACGCCCCTTTTCATGTCTACAGGCTTTTCCGCGGGGAAAGCCCCTCATCTTCGGTCCGGCAAAACTTGTGAAAATCTCCTTACGTCCGCTCCCCTCGATGCCGTCTAGGAGCGATGATCACCCTGCGATAAGGGGCTACGCCCTCACTATGGGTCTCAACACCACTATCATCCTGCAGAGCCAAATGAATGATCCGCCTCTCCATGGCATTCATTGGATCAAGGACTGCTCTACGGCCGGTTCGCTTCACCCGCTCTCCCAGCCGCAAGGCCAGGTTCCGAAGAGTCTCTTCCCGTCTAGCCCGATAGCCCTCGGCATCCAGTATGATCCGAACCCATTCGCCGTTCCTATTCATAGCGAGACTGACCAGATACTGCAGAGCATCCAAGGTCTCGCCCCGGCGTCCGATCACTAAGCCTAATTCTTCACCCTGGATATCTAACTTAAGTACATCTTCATCTTCCCAAGTGTAATCGACCTTAGTCACAATGCCCATACGGTCCAAAATACCTTTAAGGAATTCAGCTGTAGCCTGGGCTTTTTCCTCCCGTTTATCCTTGACAGTGACTCTTACCCGAGCCAGTTTACCGCCGATCAACCCAAGAAAAGCCCGGCTGCCTTCATCAAGCACTTCGATCTCTACATCTTCCCGGGTAACTTGCAGTTCCTCCAACGCCTCGGCTATGGCTTCTTCCACTGTCCGAGCCGAGCGCTCAATTGTTCTCATGTTTAAGCCTTCCCTCCTTCTTGAGGGCTCATCCTCCGTGAAATCAAATATTGCTGGCCCATGGAAAACAGATTACTGACCACCCAGTAAAGAACCAATCCAGCTGGGAAGCTGATACTGATGTAACCGATAAAAATGGGCATGATAAGCATCATACTCTTCTGGGAGGCATCGGCACTTGTCATCATCATCTGGATATACGTAGTCAGAGCAGACAACACAGGCAGGATATACAGGGGATCCGGTTCGCTCAGGCTGGTCAGCCACAAAAAACCGGTGCCAAAATCGTAGTTTCTTAGTACAGCGAAAAGGGCCCATAGAAAAGGAAGCTGAATGAGCATGGGTAAACAACCACTCAGCGGATTGATGTTGTGCTCCTTATATAATTCCATCACCCTGCGTTGATACTCTTCAGGGTCATCCTTATACTTCTGCTGCAGTGCATTCATCTTGGGCTGCAGCGTTTTCATGGCTTCCATTGATTTGCTCTGACTGAGAGTCAAAGGCGCCAAGACCAAGCGAATCGTAACCGTAAGGAGAATAATCGCCAAACCATAACTACCGCTTACATTATAGAAAAACGTCAACAACCAGCTTAACCCGGTTTCCAAGTATCCCAACCAATCCGCCTCCGTTCAGTGCCTCAGCTATTTCACGGGGTCATAGCCACCGGCTCCCCATGGATGGCAGCGCACAAGCCTCTTTGCCAACATCACTAGTCCCCGGCCAACCCCATACTTTTCCACAGCCTGCCGTCCATATTCGGAACACGTTGGATAAAAACGGCACCGTGGCGGCAGCAGGGGAGAGATACACACTTGATAGAATCGAATCAAAGCCAGCACGATAGTCTTAACCATCTCTAGCTCCGCTCACCTGCTTCCCCTGTGTCAGCAGCCATCCACAAGCCTGACCGCCTCACCAAGTCCACCACGGCTCCGACCAGTTCCCAATAAGTAACATCCCGACACCTTACCCGTGCTGACACTATCAAGTCATGCCCTGGTTCGATGTCATCGGCTACACTTCGCACTGCTTCCCGCAGTCGCCGCTTCACCCGATTTCTCACCACTGCCTTACCCAGCTTCTTGCTTACTGAAAATCCGACTCGAAACACATCCAGTTCATTGGCCAGGTAATGCAGGACCAATAACTCGTTCTTCACAACTTGGCCTTCCGAGTACAAACGTTGGAAATCCCTCGGGCTCAGCAACCGCTGCATTCGCTTCACTCTTACTCTTCGCCCCTCTTAGGCTGAAAGAACCCTTCTTCCCTTGCTGCGCCGCCGCTTGATGACGTTACGCCCTGCTCTGGTCCTCATTCGGGCACGGAATCCATGATTCTTCTTTCTACGACGGCGATTAGGCTGATAAGTCCGCTTCATTTCCGCCACCTCCTGCTGCAAATTCTCTCATCGGCTGATCACTAAGTTCACCGATCCCCTAAATTAACCTTCTCAATTTAGGGCACAATCTTGGCATATATCATACCGATTATAGCAAGGGCCTTCTCTAACTGTCAACCCTGGCGACTCTGCCTATTATACCCTATCTATTATGCCCTGGTGAGGCCCCTTTGTCCCTCCATTTCCCCACATAACGCCCTATAATACATAATCCACCAAGTCCCCTTGGGCTGTACTTTTTGAAAACACTTGTGGATAACCATCTTTGCCCAGCTAGAAGCCTTTCACCCTTCTCCACCCTAAAGGGAAAACCCAGCTAATAGGGCTGATCCCATCTCCAAAAGTTGTGGATAACATGTGGACTCTGCGGATAACTTCTGGGGAATAGCCGTGAATTTTTAATCCCCAACCCATTTCTGTGGAAAACCTGTTGATACTGTGGATAACCCAGGATCACAGTCTCACTTTATCCTCAATTGATCCACACCCTGCAAGGATTTCCTGCACCACTGTCGAACTATGATCCCTGTGATCAATTCTGGGGAAATGCTGTGATCTATCCGTACACGTTATCCACAGACACCTGTGCACATTTCATTCCCAGCCTTTCAAGCTGAGCTTTTCATTTTTCAAAACTCCTTTTTCGGTTGGTATTTCATCTTCGAAAGGGAGCGTGCTGTTTCCATGAGATTCCTGCAACACCGCGGCGTAACGCCTGCTGAACCCTGGAAAGAAAGATTGCAGGCTGTGGTAGCCTATCAAGAAACAGAAAGTGACTGCCCTCAAGTAATCATCATCGAAGATGAAGAACCGAAACCTTTCCTTGATAAACTGGTGTCCACTACCTGCAGTATCTTGGAGAACAAGAGTTCCCCTATCCCATCTCTGGTTGCGGTAGAACTGCTTACAAATTTGGCCCATGCTGGATTTGAAGGGGCTGCTGTGACCATTTCAGCCGATGGCAATCGCCTGACGGTCAGCGATCATGGACCTGGAATTCACGACAAGGAAAAGGCTTTGCTCTTTGGGTACTACGGTAAAGCTCCTGAGCGTTATTCCCGTCTACTGAGGGGAGCGGGAACAGGTCTGCCTGTAGTCAATCACCTGGTCACATCTGCAGGAGGAACAATAGTCATATGTGACAATCTAGGCGGCGGTACCGTGATCACAGTAGATATGAATGCTAGGGAACGGCAAAGGGGTGCTGAACCGGATGATACCGGTTCATATGACCACGAACAGAAGGCTGTTCTTCCTCCACAGGGGGCTGTGGAAAATCCCCCCCATACGGAAGGAGATCATTTGCCGCAAACCGAATATAATTACCTGCACATCAGTAATCAAGAGACTGGCCCAGAACTGCAGGATGGGGCTAGATCCACTCAGCTGAACATGCAGGGCCCTGCCGTGGCGGAGGCCCTTTCCGATCTGCAGACAAAACTTTCAAGGCGGCAGCGAAGGGTGCTCTTCTTAGTGGCAGATTTGGGTCAAGTAGGTCCATCCACTGCTTCTACTGAACTAGACATGTCCCTCAGTACCGCATTCCGGGATCTAGTTGTATTAGAAGAAATGGGTTTGGTTCAATCTGATGCCAACGGCAAACGGAGCCTCACCCCCCTTGGAGCCCGGGTTATTGCTGCTTTGAGTTCTTAACTGCCAGCACCGCAATGGCGGGTCTATTAGTTATTCTGTCAGGAGGAGTCCGGCATGCAAGATAATTTGGCTTCTATATGGGAGGAAACTCTCTCTCGCATAGAACCACTGATGCCCCAATCTAGTTTCAACACATGGTTACGGGGAACCCGCCCGCTGACTCTCAATAACAATGTGCTCTATGTACGCATAGCTAATGAATTCGCGAAAGATTGGGTAGACTCACGCTATAGAGAACCAATGCAGCAAGCGCTACAAAAGATGGTGGGACAAGATTGGCGGTTGGAGTTCATCCTTCCCGGTACGCCCATCCCCGATCAGCCGGAGGAATCTGCGGAATCTACAAAGGAAGTTGAGCTGCCTAAGGACAGCACCTCCGTACCAGCTCTAGCAACTCCCCAAGATGAAGTAATGCCCGGTGTTTTAAATCCCAGATACACCTTTGATACCTTTGTAGTGGGAAACAGTAACCGATTTGCCCACGCCGCCTCCTTGGCAGTGGCGGAGGCACCTGCCAGGGCATATAATCCCCTCTTTATCTATGGGGGAGTTGGACTGGGAAAAACCCATTTGATGCAGGCAATCGGCCATTACGTGTTGGAGCAAAACCCCGGCTCCAAAGTTGTCTACGTCACTTCCGAGAAATTCACCAATGATCTCATTAATGCTATCGGTAAGAAAGCGATGGCTGAGTTTCGCGATCGGTACCGGAATATCGATGTGCTCCTTGTAGACGATATTCAATTCGTTGCCGGTAAGGAGAGTACACAAGAGGAATTTTTCCATACCTTTAATGCCTTGTATGAAGCTAATAAGCAGATTGTTATGTCAAGCGATCGTCCGCCAAAGGAGATTCCAACTTTGGAGGAGCGGCTCCGTTCCCGCTTCGAATGGGGATTAACTACCGATATTCAGCCTCCCGATTTAGAAACGCGGATCGCAATTTTGCGCAAAAAGGCTGCCAGCGATTCACTGGAGATCCCGGAGGAAGTGCTGAGCTACATCGCAAACCGCGTTCATTCCAACATCCGGGAACTGGAAGGGGCCCTAAATAGGGTAATTGCAGTGGCCTCTCTAAGCCGCCGGAGCATCAGTGTGGAGATTGCTGAAGAAGCCCTAAAGGATATTGTCGGCTCACCTCGCCAGCGGCAGGTCACCATTGAGATGATCCAAAACGTCGTAGCAAGTCATTACTCCATCACAGTCGCAGATATGCGGAGTAAGAAGCGGACCCGGGCGGTGACATTTCCCCGTCAAGTCGCCATGTACTTGGCCAGAGAGCTCACTGACTCATCCTTGCCCCGTATTGGGGAAGAGTTTGGAGGCCGTGACCACACTACGGTGCTGCATGCCTATGAAAAGATTCAGCGCATGCTCCAAAAGAACCCCAGTCTTCAGAAGGAGATCAACCAGCTCGTCCAGGAGCTGCGCAGCCCCTAGGCCCGACGCCGGCGGCGGTGTGACTTTATTTCTTTTTTTCTCAGCCTGTGGACAGATTTTCAAGATCGCCTGATACAGATCTATATAGATCTAGGATCGTAGTCTTAGTAGTAGGGACTGTGCATATGTGGAAACCTAGTCAATAACCCCATAGTCAAGGGATCGCGGGTTGTTGACTAGGTGGGGATTACCAGGCTAGGTTTTTCCACATTTCAACACAGAGGTCGTGGCATACAGTTACCTCCACAACTTATGCAAGGTTCATGCACAACTTTTCAACAGGAGGGATTGGGGATGCGGTTTGCAGGTACCCAGGGAGAAATGCTCCGCTGCCTGGATATGGTCGGCAGGGCGGTAGCCAATCGAGATGTCAATCCTATACTGACCGGTATTTATCTGGAATGTGGAAATGGCCAGCTGACCGTCAGGGCAACGGATAATGAAATAGGGATAGAAGCCTCTGCACCGGTGGAAGTCCACCAGCCGGGACGGGTGGTGTTGGAAGCCAAGTATTTTTTGCCCCTTGTGCGGCGGCTTCCTTCGGGGGATGTATTCATTCAAGAACTAACTGAACAGCAGATGATTGAGATTAAGGCCGGTACCGGCAGCTTTCGCTTTCAGACCATGGCTGCTGATCAGTTCCCTAGCCTGACTGTGGCAGAACCTAAGCCTCTCTTACGCATACCCAGTCAAATTGCCGCACGAATGATCAAACAGACTGTTTATGCTGCCCAGAAGGACCAGGGTCACAGCGTATTTGGCGGGGTGTTGATGGAATGTGCCGAAGGTGAGTTGAGATTTGTAGCTACAGATACCAGTCGGCTGTGTTTCAACCGTACTGCAGTGCTTAACGGCGAGGCTTTCAAGATGATCTTGCCTGCCAGGACCTGCACTGAACTGCAGCGGCTCTTGGCATCGGAGCCCGACTCCATGCTGGAGATAGCCTCCATGGGAAGTCAAGTTCTTTTCCGGCTGGAGAATGTGATATTGGTATCCCGGCTCCTGGAGGGGCAGTATCCAGACTATACCAGGGTGATACCCTCTACAACGGAAACAGAGATAGTGGTCCCGTCTAGTGATCTAGCCTCTGCCTTAGAACGGGCAGAACTGATGGGTAAGAAGGGACCGGCAATTGTTGCTCTCAACATAGAAGAGGGCATAATGAGACTAGACTCCCGGGATGCGGAGCTGGGTGAATCAAGCGAATCTCTTATGGTTGAACAAAATGGGCCGGCAGTCAGCAGTGCCTTTCAAGTTCGGTTTCTCCTGGATATGCTGAAAACCGCAACCACCGAAAAGGTTAGAATTGGCTTGTCCAGTGGACTCAATCCTGGGATGATGCGTCCCGTTGATGATGACGATTACGTATACGTACTTATGCCGGTTAGAGTTATATAGAGCGAATGTCGTAATTTGACAGAATGAAGGTGTTATATGAAAATGGAAGAGCGGTCCGTAGCAATACGTACTGATACCATTAAGCTGGAGCAGCTGCTTAAATTGGCTGGTGTTACCGATACCGGCGGTCAAGCCAAGATACTGATCCAAGCAGGAGAAGTACTGGTTAATGGGAGTGAGGAACGCCGCCGAGGCAGGCAGCTTAAAGTTGGAGATTTAATAGAGGTGAAGGGCAAGGTGCAGCTCCGGGTCACAGCCCGTTAGAGTTGGGAGTGCCGTGTTTTGCATGTAGAGGCGTTGGAGTTAAGCCAATTTCGGAATTACCGGAGTTTGAGCATCGAGCTGGATCCCCACCTCAATATTTTTGTGGGGGATAATGCTCAAGGAAAGACCAATCTGTTGGAGTCAGTTTATTTTTTGGCCACGGGTCGCTCCCATAGAACTAATCGAGATGGAGATTTGATCAACTGGCATGGAGAGGAAGCGCAGGTCAGAGCCCAGATACAAACAGCAATGGGTTCCTTTGCCATGCGAGCCAATTTGTCCCGGGATCGCCGCAAGCGCTTTATGATCGGCGGTGAAGAATTACGCCGCCAATCGGATCTTTTGGGCTTCCTAAATGTGGTTTTGTTTTCTCCCGATGATTTGCAGTTGGTAAAGGGAAGTCCAAGTATGAGACGGGCGTTCATTGATCTTCTGTTGGCCCAAACCAGTAAAGTCTATCGCTATGATCTGGTGAACTACAACAAGGTTCTGCAGCAGAGGAACAGCTTCCTCAAGGGTATTGCTGAAGGGAGAGCAAAGAGGGAGGACCTGATGCTTTGGGATGAACAATTGGTCCGTTACGGAACCCAGATCATGTTTCGCCGCGCCAAGGCTGTAGATCAGATTGGGGAATTAGCCAGCATCAGCCATCGGGAAATCAGCGGTGGGGAGGAAACCCTAACAGTTCACTATCTGCCTTTTTACGCTGCTGAAGGAACAAGTTCTGAGGCCCTTAGAGCTTTGAGTGCCGATGAGATTGCTGAAGACTTCGCTAAAGGGCTGGCGGCTAATCGTCATCAAGAGATGCGAAGGGGGGTCACCCTTGTGGGACCCCAGCGGGATGATATTCTCTTTCGGGTAGATGGCAAAGATGCAAGGCAGTTTGCATCCCAAGGTCAGCAGCGGACGGTGGTATTGGCTGCTAAGCTGGCAGAACTGGAGTTCATGCGGGAAGAAGTGGGAGAGTACCCGGTACTGCTGTTGGATGATGTCCTTTCTGAACTGGACTTTTCCCGCCGTTCATCATTTCTGGAGATTATTAGCAACCGGGTACAAACACTTTTGACTACCACTGATCGGGGCAATTTCCAACAGGATAAGCTCTGTCATTTTCGAGAATACGGGATTGTTGACGGCCAGTTGGTCAGGGAAGGGTGAGAGCCTTGTTCGTTCACCTAGGTAAAGATACTGTGGTTCGCTCCAGTAACATAATAGCCATTATTAATTGGGCAACAGTAGTAGGGTCAGAGAACAACCAGTTATATGTGAAAAAGGCCCAGATGAGGGAGCTAGTGCGGGATATTGCCGGAGGGAAACCTCAATCGCTGGTCATTACCCCGAGTGCAGTGTATTTGTCTAGTGTATCCAGCACCACTTTGAAGAAACGGGCAGAGAACCCATCTTACTAATCTGGGAAACACGACCCGATATGTAGAAAAGGGAGTTTGCAGCAGTTCGGGGGGATTGCGTATGGATAACAAACATCAAGCCTATGAGGCTGAACAGATACAAGTACTAGAAGGTCTGGATGCTGTTCGCCGCCGGCCGAGCATGTATATCGGCAGCACAGACAGCCGGGGCCTTCATCATCTATTTAACGAGGTCTTAGATAACAGCATCGATGAGGCTATGCAGGGCCGGTGCGATACCATTAACGTGATTGTTCACCAAGATGGCAGCATGACCATCATCGACAACGGCAGCGGCATCCCTGTTGGGATTCATCCAAAGACAGGTAAGTCTGCCGTGGAAACTGTGATGACCCATCTCCATGCGGGAGGTAAATTCGGTGGAGAGAAGAGCGGATACACCGTATCTGGAGGTCTCCACGGGGTCGGAGTCTCCTGTGTAAATGCCCTTTCTGAATGGCTAATAGTCGAGGTAAAGCGGAACGATCAGCTGCATCGGCAAAGGTATGAAAGAGGCAAACCGGTAACTGATCTGGAAGTGCTGGGCAAGGCAGAAGGTACAGGTACAAAGATTACCTTTAAACCGGATGCAGAGATCTTCGAGACTGTCGTTTTTGATGCCGATACCATCGCTTACCGTTTGCGGGAAATGGCTTTCCTGACCAGGGGAGTGAAGATAGAATTTCTCGATGAACGGTCAGGGCGTTCCAATACCTATCAGTATGACGGTGGCATTATCTCTTTCGTAGAATACTTGAACCGCAACAAAGAGGTTCTCCACAAGGATATTATCTACATTCAAGCCGAGATGGATGACGCACTGGTGGAAGCAGCTATTCAGTACACCGACGGATATGTGGAGAATATTTACACCTATGCTAACAATATACGTACCCACGAAGGCGGTACCCATCTCAGCGGTTTTCGCTCGGCACTAACTAGAACACTCAATGACTATGCCCGGCGCAATAAGCTTCTGAAGGATAACGAAGAGAATCTGTCTGGAGAGGATGTAAGGGAAGGCTGTACCGCTGTCCTCAGTGTCAAGCTTCGTGAACCGCAATTCGAGGGTCAAACCAAGACCAAACTGGGAAACAGCGAGCTGCGGGGCATAGTAGAGTCGGTTGTGTCTGAGAAGTTGGGGACTTATCTAGATGAACATCCTGCTGATGCCAAGCGGATTATCGAGAAATCCATAGCTGCCGCCAGGGCCCGGGAAGCGGCAAGGAAAGCCCGGGAATTGACTCGGAGAAAGAACGCTCTGGAAGTCAGCTCACTGCCGGGTAAGCTGGCGGACTGCACCTGGACAGATCCTGCCCTTTGTGAAATCTTCCTGGTTGAGGGAGATTCCGCAGGGGGATCGGCAAAACAGGGAAGGGACAGGCGCTTTCAGGCTATTATGCCTTTGCGGGGTAAAATTCTCAATGTCGAGAAGGCCCGGCTGGACCGGATTTTGAACAATAATGAGATTCGCTCCATGATCACTGCCTTTGGAACAGGCATAGGAGAAGAATTCGACATATCCAAGGCCCGCTATCACAAGATTATTCTCATGACAGATGCTGACGTTGATGGGGCCCATATTCGCACCTTGCTTCTTACTTTCCTTTTCCGCTACATGCGGCCCCTGGTGGAGCAGGGATATGTCTACATCGCCCTTCCTCCCTTATTTGGTGTCAAGAAGGGACAAAAACAGTATTACGCTTATGACGAGGAAGAACTGGATACATTGCTGGATGAAATCGGCCGTGACGGCATCAGTGTCCAGAGGTATAAGGGTTTAGGAGAAATGAATCCCGAGCAGTTGTGGGAGACAACAATGAACCCAGAGACCAGGACTATTCTCCAGATCCAGCTGGAAGATGCCATCGAAGCAGATGAGATTTTCACCACATTGATGGGTGAGAAGGTAGAACCTAGGCGTGAATTCATTGAGACCCATGCCAAAGAAGTTGGATATTTGGATTTGTAGGGGCCTAGTATGGAAAAGAAGGTGAAGCGGCTATGAGTCTTTTTGAAGGGAAGATTATTCCTGTAGGTATTGAGGAACAGATGCGGACCTCATACCTGCGTTATGCCATGTCGGTAATCATAGATCGGGCCCTGCCAGATGTCCGGGATGGTTTGAAGCCGGTGCAGCGCCGCATCTTGTACAGCATGAGTGAGCTGGGCATGCGTTCCAACCGTCCCCACCGAAAATCGGCCCGTATCGTCGGTGAGGTCATCGGTAAATACCATCCCCACGGAGATTCAGCCATCTACGATGCAATGGTGAGAATGGCCCAGGACTTCAACTACCGGTACATGCTGGTAGATGGGCACGGCAACTTTGGGTCCATTGACGGAGACCCGGCAGCAGCTATGCGGTACACAGAGGCTAGACTAACCAGGTTCGCTGAGGAAATGCTCCGGGACCTAGACAAAGATACTGTCAATTTTATCCCCAACTTCGATGATACCCTGGAACAGCCCGAAGTGCTGCCTGCCCGGGTTCCCAACTTGCTGGTAAATGGTGCCTCCGGTATCGCTGTCGGGATGGCTACTAATATACCGCCCCACAATCTGGGGGAAATCGTAGATGGCTTGGTCATGCTCATAGATAATCCCGATGCATCCATCAAGGATCTGCAAAGGGTCATCAAGGGACCCGATTTTCCCACCGGCGGCCTGATTCTTGGGCGGGAGGGAATTGATGAAGCCTATGCCACCGGCAGGGGACGGATTCAGATGCGGGCCCGGGTGCAGCTGGAGCAAATGTCCAATGGCAAGACCCGCATAGTGGTGACCGAGCTTCCTTATATGGTGAATAAGGCCAACCTTATTGAAAAGATTGCCGAGCTGGTCAGAGACAAACGGATCGATGGGATTACCGACTTGAAAGATGAGTCAGACCGGGATGGTCTCCGGGTGACCATAGAGATAAGGCGGGATACCAATCCCCATATAGTGCTGAATCATCTTTACAAACACACCCAGCTCCAAGATACATTTGGGGTAATCATGCTGGCATTGGTAGACGGCCAGCCCAAGGTTCTGAATTTAAAGGAGGTGCTGGAGCACTATCTGCAGCATCAGCGGGAGGTAGTCACACGCCGCACCCGTTTTGAGCTGCGGAAGGCTGAAGAAAGGGCCCACATCCTCGAGGGGTACCGCATCGCTCTAGATAACCTCGATGAGATCATCAACCTGATCAGAAAGTCAGCAACTGATCAGGAAGCTAAAGAAGGGTTAATGACCCGCTTTGGTTTGACGGAAAAGCAAGCAGTAGCTATTCTCGATATGCAGCTGCGGCGCTTGACCGGCTTGGAAAGGGATAAGATTGAGTCGGAGTATGCTGAGCTCCTGAAAAAAATCGCCCGTTATAAAGAAATCCTTGCTGATATTAAAGAAGTCGATGCCATTATCCGGGATGAACTGCTGGAGGTAAAGGAGAAGTTCGGCGATGCTCGGCGGACGGAGATTACCGGCCGTACTGGGGAAATAGAGATTGAGGACCTGATTGCCGATGAAGACATTGTGGTAACCTTGACCCACCAAGGTTACATCAAGCGGATGCCGGTTAGTATTTATCGGAATCAGCGCCGGGGAGGACGGGGTGTTACAGCTTTGACTACCCGGGAGGAGGATTTTGTTGAACATCTGTTTATCACCTCCACCCACTCCCATATCGTCTTCTTTACCAATAAGGGGAAGATGTACCGGCTGAAGGGATATGACATTCCTGAAGCCGGCCGGCAGGCACGGGGGGTAGCACTGATTAACCTGATTCCCATCGAGCCCGGTGAGAAGGTGCAAGCCGTCTATGCCGTTAAAGATTACGGCGATGGTGAATATTATGTGGTGATGGCGACAAAGATGGGTAAGGTTAAGAAAACCGCCTTGGATGAATTTAATAGCCCTCGGGCCGGCTTGATTGGGATTGTGCTGGAAGATGGTGACGAGCTCATAGGCGTTAGGCTCACCCAGGGAAATGAAGAAATTCTCCTGGTGACAAAACAGGGAATGTCAATCCGCTTTAGTGAAACTGAAGTTCGACCGATGGGCCGAGCTACAATGGGTGTTAAGGGTATTACCTTAAATTCCGGCGATGAAGTGGTCAGTATGAACGTTGTTGTTCCCGACGGTCAGCTGTTGGTCGTGACAGAAAAGGGTTACGGCAAACGGACCGACTTGGAGGAATATCGGCCTCAAGGTCGGGGCGGCAAAGGGATTAAGGCCATTAATCAGACAGCGCGGACAGGCGCGGTTGTGGGAGCTAAGGTCGTAAATGAAGAGGACGAGCTGATGCTGATCACCATCGGAGGAGTCATGATCCGCCAGTCCGTTGCAGAGATCTCTGTATTTGGGCGGAATACCCAGGGCGTAAAATTGATGCGGCTTGAAGAAGATGAACGGGCTGTAGCCGTTGCGCTGGTTGCTGGGAAAAGTGAGGATTAAAGGCATTTATCTGGAGTGGACAAAGGCTGACCAGTAAGGTCAGCCTTTGTGGAAGGGGAGTAGGGATTGTCGAAAACTCATCCCAAGCAGTAGTATTACCAAAGTCAGCTATTCTTGTCTAGAATCTTTTGGTAGTATTAGATTACTCTTGGGATCGGACAATACCCCTTGATCCACTCAAAGGTCTATGGTACAATTAGTCTCGGTCGTTGAAGTTAATACGGCCTTGAACCTTGAAAACTGAACAGCGTACAGAAAGCTTGTGCGTCAAGAATTAATTAGCCAGAATCGAATCCCGTCAGGGATTTGGATAATCTTTAACGGAGAGTTTGATCCTGGC
>JAAYGR010000289.1 GCA_012727675.1 Bacillota bacterium | reverse complement strand
TTAAGATCTCGGCGGGCCTTTTTCAAACTTTCCATTTTTACCTTACCGTCCACAATCACGGGTAAAGGCAGTCCTTCGTAGCCCGGATTAAGCTGGAGATCCCGGGGCTGGAGCGGTCGTTTCTCCGATTTAGGGATGACGCTCAACTCGCCGTTGGTCTCCAGTACAGCAAATTCCACATCACTGATATCAGGATATCCCTTAACCCGCAGCTGCTCCAGGAGGTCGCTGAGGTTATAGCGGAGCCGGCGAAGTTCTTGTTCCACTATGCTGCCTTTATGTACCAGCACACTGGGCATGCCGGAAAGCACTGCCCTAGCACCTTCGCTTTTCATTAACACCAGGGACAGCAGATACTGCAGAAACAAGAGGGTAAAGGCCGGCACCAAGCCTTCAATCAGGGGTACATCCTTATCCTGCATGGGGATGACCACCAGCTCCGCGATGACAATGGTGATTACCAATTCAAAGGGCTGCAGCTGGCCAATCTGCCGTTTCCCCATGAGTCTAATGACTGCCACCGCCACCAAGTATAGAACCACCGTGCGACCAAACAGAATCAGCAAAGCCACCTTTCCTTTCAATGGGTATTAGCCAATAGTTGGCGTCAAATCACTTCAGGTCACAGGTACGAAGTCATCGATATCGGTACTTTCCCGTACTTGCTCTATGGTTTCCCTACCCATAATGACCGTTACCCGATGGCTGCCGCCGTCATCCTGAAGGGGAATCAGCTTTTCTGTAAGGGAAGTTCCATTTAGCCGCACCTCGACTACACCGGTTTCGACGCCGTCGGGATTCACGATAGTAATTTCATAAGTCGTAGACTTATATCGATACATGATTCTAAACTCATCCCAGCTTTTTGGTATAGAGGGAGATACTGTGAATTGAGTGCCCCTTACCTTGAGTCCCAGTATCCATTCCACCGCCACTTGGTACATCCAGCTGGCCGCACCGGTATACCAGGTCCAACCGCCCCGACCTGTATTGGGTGATACTGCAGCGACATCTGCTGGTACTACATACGGTTCCACCCGATACAAGAGGGCACTGTTGGAGTCCAGGGCATGGTTGATTGGATTGACCAAATCAAAGAGCTCTACAGCCCTGTCACCCTGACCCAGGATAGCTGTGGCCATGATCACCCACATGGCTGCATGGGTGTACTGACCGCCGTTCTCCCGCACCCCCGGTACGTAGGAGCGAATATAGCCGGGATCGGGATTCATCTTGTCAAAGGCAGGGGTCAGCAGCAAGATGAGCTTGTCTTCTTTCCGCACAAGATAGTCCCCAACTGCCCGCATTGCTTCCTGAGCCCGCTTGGGATCCGCTGCCCCCGAGATCACAGCCCATGACTGGCTGATGGAATCGATGCGGCATTCCTCGTTGCTGGCGGAACCCAGGGGTGTTCCATCATCGAAGTAGGCACGGCGGTACCATTCACCATCCCAGGCGGATTCATCTATGGCACGGGCTAGGCGCTTGGCTTCCCGGCTGTACCGGCGGGCCCTTTCGCTGTCGCCGTGGGCCTCTGCAATGGAAACAAATTGAGTTAAAATGGTGTAGAGAAACCAACCCATCCACACGCTCTCTCCGCTGCCCTGCCAGCCCACTTTGTTCATGCCATCGTTCCAGTCGCCGGAACCCATCAGGGGCAATCCGTGCTCACCAAACCTCAAACTGCGGTCAATAGCCCGACAGCAGTGTTCCAGGATGCTGGCTTTTTCCGCTGACCGGCGGGGAACGCCGAAACGCTCCTGTTCATCCGGCCGCAGAGGTTCTTCCTCCAGAAACCCTACCTCCTCACGCCAAATGGAAGTATCTCCTGTCACCTCTACATACTTGGCAGTTACCAGCGGCAGCCACAAGAGGTCATCGGCAAACCGAGTGCGGATTCCTTTATTAGACTCTGGATGCCACCAGTGCTGGACATCTCCCTCTACATACTGTTGAGCCGCCGCCCGCAGGATATGGGCCCGGGCAATTTCCGGTCGGGCAAGGAGCAGAGCCATGCTGTCCTGGAGCTGATCCCGGAAACCGTAAGCTCCACCAGCCTGGTAGAAGGCAGAACGTCCCCACATGCGGCAGGCCAAGTCTTGGTACAGGAGCCACCGGTTTACCATAAAGTTCAGTCCCCGATTGGGAGTATCTACCTGGACGGCATTGAGTGTCTCATCCCACCAGGCCCGAACTTCACTCAGGGTATGCTCCGTTTGGGCAGGGAAGGAATGGAGATCTACCAGCTTTCTTACCTCATCGAGGTTGTCAGCCTCTCCCAGCAGGAAGATCACATCTGTCTCCTCTCCCGGCTGCAGCTCGAAGTAACCTTTGATAGCAATACATGGATCCAGTCCGGCTCCCACCTGACCCGACAAGGCTGAAGCAGTCATCCCTGCCGGCTGCTTCAGCGTCCCATGGCGGCCGATAAACTCCAGCCGATTGCCTGTGAAGCTGAAATCCTCAAGGGAGGTGGCAGCAAAGGCAACTCGATTTCCATAGATGCTGTCTCGAAATGAGCTGCGGGCAAGGACCGCCCGGCTGGTTTCGTCAAAACCGGTAATGATTTGCTGCTCGGTAAGCTGCCGGTGCACGCCAAGAGTCACCTCACAGTAAAAGCCAACAGCTAACCTCCGGGCATCAGCACTGTGGTTCTTTAGCCTCAGCCTGTAAATCTTTACCGGATCCTGCAGGGGAACAAAGGTCCAGAGCGTCTGCTGGATGCCGCGGCTGTCGTGAAAGAATCGGGAATAGCCCTGCCCGTGGGCGACGACATACGGTTCCCGTTCCCTAATGGGAGAAGCGGTGGGAGACCACAGCTCACCAGTATCCACATCCTGCAGATACACAGCCTCACCGGGCGGATCCAGCACTGGATCGTTGGACCAAGGGGTCAACTTATTCTCTCTGCTGTTCTCCGTCCAAGTGTAGCCTGTACCCGATTCGGAGATTATGAATCCGGCCTTGGGATTGCTGACTACATTGATCCACGGCGCCGGTGTCGTTACACCATCTCTCAAGAGAATTACGTATTCCCGTCCATCGGCGCTGAAGCCGCCAAAGCCATTGAAGAAGACCAGTCTCTCCTGATATTCCGCCAGTTCATCTCCCATGGATAAGGAGGCAGGAAGCTTACCATCGGCGGCTTCCTCCCTCGCTTTATCGTAATCATCTAGAGCCGATTCCAGGATCTCCGACTCCTTCGTGACCGGGGGAGGACCGCCAGTTCCCTCTTGGGTATTGGTAAGCTCTGGAGACCGGCGTCGGGCCAAGAGACCCCGACGGGACACACTAACCAGTCGATTGGGGCGCTGTCTAGCCTTTTCTCCCAAGGAGCCAATACCAGTACCAATCACTACCCGGGCTGCTGCTTCCAGCAGTCTGAGTTCTGCTGGGGCTAGATGACTGGCCTGTTTGAGAAAGATCCCCCCTGGGCGGTTTTCCTTGGCCTGTCCGTGGCAGCTGGTAATTAACTGCCGGACAAGATCCTGCACATGCTGCGCATAACCGCCGGCTTCTTCATTGATGATGACTAGATCCACCGCGAATCCCTTCATCCGCCAGTACTCGTGGGCTACTAGGGCCTGCCTTACGGTTTCTTCGTCTTTCTGAGACTGTATTTTGACCACCATGATGGGAATTTCACCGGAGATACCCTGGGCCCAGAGTCCCGGCTGTCCCAACTTATTCCCGGCGATCTGCTCCCTGCGGTGCTTTAGTTCCCTTTCGTCTCCGAAGATCAGCGGTGCCGCCATAGTCTGAAACAGGTGGGCTTCTGTAAGGGACAGATTCAGATACCTAAGCTCTACTTGGCTCCGGGCCCAAGCCAGAGCAAATGCCCGGTAGGATGCATCGCTTTCATGATAAGCTTTGGCCAGGTTTACAGCTTCTTCCCGGGTCTTACCTAGGGCAGCTGAGTATACCAGGCGCACAGTCTTCCCCGGTGGAATGCGGATGCGGCGCCGCAGGCTCATACATGGGTCTAAGACCGCGCCTACCCGGCCTGACAGGCGTTTATCCACAGCTTCAGGCCTGGATAGTTCGCTCCCCCTACCTATAAACCTCGACCGATCCGTTTCATACTCCAGCTCCCCAACGGTATTGCCCTCCACTGCCACGGTGTGAACCAAGTACAGTGCCTGCTGGTTTTCATGGCGAGGTCTGCGGTAGGCCAGCAAAGCATCATAATCGGGGAGACACTCGGTCTGCACAAAAAGATTGCTGAAGGCCGGATGGGCGAGATCAGCGGCCTCACTATCCAATACTACTTCAAAGAAGCTGGTCACTTCAATTAGCCGCGTCTCCTGACTCTGGTTGGTCAAGGATATCCTGCGGACTTCGGCATTGTGTTCAGAGGAGACCGTTACTTCCATCCTGGTCTTGATACCGTTATCCCAGCGGACGTATTCGGCCCGGTCATCGGCAAACTCCACTTCATAGGCCTCTGGTTTTGTCAGAGTCGGCTGATAAGCAGCAGACCAGAGGTGATCGTTATTGAGATCCTTGATGTAGAAAAACATTCCCCATTGATCCTTGACGCCATCTCGTCGCCAGCGGTTCAGAGCAATGCCTTCCCACCGACTGTATCCCGATCCTGCTGTGGTGAGCATGACAGAGTAGGCGCCGTTGGAGGCGAGAAAAACATCGATTTCATCCAAATCTCTTAAGCCAAACCGGCGTGTGACCAAGGGGCCGGTATCCTTGGGCGTGGTAGGCACCGCCGCATTCTCCTTTCGTTCCATGACAGACAAGTGACGGGGCAGCCGCTCCTGCAGCAGCAAATCAGTGGCCTGTACATAGGGATCGCTGTGAAAGCGCCGCCTCATGATATCGTCCATCAAGCAATTGGTGAGAGCCAAGAGGCTCATGCCTAAGTGGTGGGCCATATACATCCGTACAATACTGCCGCTGTCGCCCCGGGAAACCCGATCCGGGGTGAAGTCAATGGCCTCGTACATCCCGTACTTACCGTTCAGACCCAGCTCCGCCAAAGCTTTGAGATTCTCGCAGGATTCTGCGGGATAAATCATGAGAGCTAAGAAGGTGGCATAGGGAGCAACCACCAGATCCCGGGCAAGCCCCCGCTTGAGGCCAAGGCTCGGCACCCCGAAGGCCTGATACTGATAATGGAGCTGCACATTCAGAGCACTGAAGCCACACTCTGATATACCCCAGGGCACCCTGTGCCTACGACCGTAGGCCATCTGCTCCCTGACAGCTGCAGCACAGGCCTCTGCCAGCAGCGTGTTAGGATAGCAGTGCATAACCAAGAGAGGCATGAGGTATTCGAACATGGTCCCGCTCCAAGAAACAAGGGTGCGGCTTTCACCGGCCCGAACCATGGCCCTTCCCAGCTGAAACCAATGTTTCTGGGGCACATCCCCCTTGGCAATGGCTACAAAGCTGGCTTGACGGGCTTCAGATGCCAAAAGATCGTAATAGGATCTTGTAAGGCGCTCTTCATCTAGGCTGTAGCCTATGGAGAACAGCTGACGTTTTTCATCGTAAAGCTGTCTAAAATCAGTGGCCTCGGCAAGTCCCTGGATAGTGTCGGCCAGTTGGTAACACTCCTTGGTCCAATTGGCCGCATTTTCCATGGACTGAACCACGGCATGGCGAAATCGCTCCAGCCACGCTGAAAGCTCCGGCTTCTCCTTGCCCTGATTCCCCTGAACCGACAAAGACAGCTGCCTTAGCTCCTCTAAGGCTCCCCTATACAAGTTAGGAAGCTCCAATAGCGATGACTTGGTATCTAGTATCCGCAAGATAGAGCACCAGCGGTCATATCCATCTGAACCGAGGGTGCCTTTATTCATAACCGGCGGCTCCTCGGTCAAGAGTACCACCCAGGGGAACACTACCTCAATCTCTTGACGGTAAGACCCGATCATATCTGCCAGCCGCATGGTCCAGGACTGCCGGGAGAGATCTGTCTGCTTTTCGGCACGCTCTCCCCTAATCAAATGACTGAGTCTGCCCTCCAGATTCTTGAGAGCTGCATAGGCCCGGACAGCGGTGGGAACCGGTTTATCCTCGGCTTTATGGGCCGTTTCTGATTCTCTGGAAAACTGGGCCATCGCCTCTGCCGAACGACCCACATCTCCCCTCACCTCTAGACTCATCAAGGTAAAGGTGTCGGTTAAGCCTGCCCGCCAGCGGCTGAGGTCCAGCAATGGTTCGGTCAAGATTTCCAGCAGTCCCTGCCTGAGGGTAATCAGATAACCCACCAGGTTGCCGCTGTCTACTGCCGAGATATAAAAGGGCCGCAGAGGTCTGAGGCTTCGTGTATCGTACCAGTTGTACAGGTGGCCGTGCCACTTATCCAGCTTTTCTATGCTGCCGATGCTGAGAGCAACCCGTTTCAGCATTTCCCGGATTCCTATGTAACCTAGATCTCGGGCCGCCAAGATGGACAGCAGATAAAGACCGATATTGGTAGGTGAAGTCCTATGGGCAATGGAAGCCCTCGGCGCTTCCTGATAATGATCCGGCGGCAGCCAGTTATCGCCTTCACCGACGAAGTCTTCAAAATACCTCCAGATCCGGCGAGCATAGAGTCGAAGCTGTGTCCGATCCCCTGCCGTAACAGAAGCTGCAGGATCCTCGATTGGTCGACTGACCGCATCTGCTATCCAAGGGGACGCCATCCACAATACGGCCAGCGGTGCAGCCAACATAAAATTCTCCGGCCGGACAAATCCAACCAGTGCCAAGAAGAAGATAGCCCACAATTGGGCAGGCCGCATCCGCAGCCAGTAGCCCTGCCATCCTGAGGACAACCGTTCCTCTAAGTCGGCAGCAGTTACCCATTCCAAGAGATGCCGACGGGTAAACCGCACTCTGATGATGGTCCGCACTACGGCATCCAGCATCAAGTAAGCCTGATACGGCAGGAAAGTCAGATTTAAAAAGGCCTGCCAAGCCTGTTTTTTCGAATCGGATACCATGGTCCACACATGACCGAGGAAGCGTTTCCCCCGAGAAACACCCAACCCATCGGTGATAATCAGCATCACCCAGGGGAAAACAATGACAAGACCGGCAAGTCCCAGGTAAATGAAGGGAGAACCGGGGAAAATGGTTAGGCCGCCGGCGATCATGGCCAGCAAGGAAGGAGCGATCAGACTTCTCCGCAGGTTGTCAAAAATCTTCCAGCGGGAAAGTGCCGACAGGGGGTTCAACTCCGCGCCTTTTCCTTCAGTCCCGGTGGGAACTGTCCGGAAAAGCCAGGGAAGCAGCTGCCAGTCTCCCCTCACCCACCGATGGAGGCGAAGGGCGTAAGCATCATATCTGCCGGGATAGCCATCGATCAACTCTATATCGGTGGTCAATCCCGCCCGAAGATACGAGCCTTCCAAGAGATCATGGCTCAGGATGGCGTTATCCGGGAGCCGTTCTCCCAAGACAGCATTGAACGTGTCTACATGGTAAATCCCTTTACCTGTGTAGATCCCTTCACCAAAGAGATCTTGGTAAACATCGGATACAGCGGTGGTATAGGGGTCAACACCGCCGTCGCCTGCAAAGACTCTGGTAAATAAGCTGCGGGCAGCGGAGGTTGCTACGATGTTGATCCGGGGCTGCAGCAAGCCATATCCCCGCACAACCAGCCGCTGGGCCTTGTCTAGTACTGGACGGTTAAGGGGGTGCATCTGGGTGCCGATGAGCCGTCGGGCCGCATCCCGGGGCAGGCCGGTGTCAGCATCCAGAGTGATCACATACTGCACATTCCGGAGGTAATCAGGAACCTCATCGACACAGTAGGTCGTGTCTGTCGCGCCCCTTAGCAAGCGGTTGAACTCCTCCAGCTTGCCCCGCTTCCGTTCCCACGCCATATAGCAGCCTTCCGCCTCGTTCCACAATCGGGAACGGTAGAAGAAATGGAAAATGGGCTTGTCTTCCGCGTATTTTTCATTGAGCTCCTTGATTCTCTCTTGGGCAGCCTGCAGGATCTCCCCATCCTCTGGGAGGTTCTCCTGGGGAGCATCGGCGAAATCCCCCAATAAGGCGAAAAAGAGATTGCTGTCCTGGTTGGCTAAGTAGTAGACCTCCAGCCGATCGATGAGCTGATGTGCACGGCGTTTATCAGGTAGGAGAGCAGGAATCACCACTACGGCAGCATGGTCTTCGGGAATTCCGTGGCGCAGCTCGCACTTGGCCAGCATCCTCGGGGGTACTGAAGCCGTGACGATCCCATGCACTGTCCGCACAGCTAGATCGGTGGCTAGAATCAGGCTGACGATCAAACCTGTGATGGTAGTTAGAACACCTGCGTTCCCGAAATAGGAGTAGATTCTGCCTGTAACCAGCAAGGTCAGCAGACTAATCGAACCTATATAGAACCCAAAGCGGTACTTGCCAATACTCCTGCGGAGTCTACGCCGCAAGCTAACGGGCTGTCCCAGCTTGCTCAGCAGCAGTTCATAGCCTTCATCGATAAGATAGTAGCCCACATGGCGCTTCCAGAATTCCCGGCTGTCAGCGGGAATGCTTCTTGCACATTCAACGGCCTGCCTGGCCACTTGCAGTTCGGAAATGCCCAAGGAGCGGGCAACTTTTTCCACCCGATGTCTGTACATGTCGCGGCTGGAGCTGTCCATGGCAGCATAGGTGCCGTCAGGATCTGTTTGCAGAATCCGTTCCACATGGCTCAGGCGTTCAAAGGATTCAGTCCAGTCAATGGCGGCCAGTGTCCGAAGACTGTTGATGGCGTTCCTTACGGAGATTTCCCTAGCTGACTGCCGCTGGTGCTCAAGATGTACGATCTCATCGGCAGAAGTACCTATGGCCGCCAAACGCTGATCGAGCCATTCTGTCAAGGGGGCAGCATCGGTTCCTTCATTTCGCAAGCGGTAGAGCAATTCAGTGGCAAAGGTCGCGCTAACCCGCCGGAGAGAGCGGGCCCTAACTGCCACCAAGTCCTCTAAGTCAAGGGAATTGGTCCTGGCCTCCTGCAGGATACTGGTCAGCCAACTGGCAGCATCCTGCCTCTCCCTTTGAGTGTTGAGTACCTGAAGCGCGAGATACTTGAGATTTTCCGTCAGTCCTATTCGAATAAAGGTAGGTATAGCCCAAATCTCACCGATGGTTAGAGGAGCAACCGATTGATAAGCTGAGAAAAACCTTTCGATGGTTTCTACATCTATACGGCCGTCGGAATGTGAGATCAATTCCAAGGCCAAGGCATACACCCGGGGATAGCCCTGCATACGGCCGTTGAGGAGTTTGGGAAGCTCCCTGTAATAGCTCGTCGGCATGCTGCCCTTAAGGTCTCGGATGCCAGCACTGATGACGTAGAAATTGTCCAGAAGCCATTCCGCGGCAGGAGATGGGCTGTAGCCATTCCGTACCGCCCGAGATATCTCACCATACACCCTGTGCAATGCCTGGCTGGCAGCTTCAGGGTCCGGCAAGCGTCTACCTGCACGGCCGGCCTCAGATGAAACCCGGTGTCTGGTTGCCAGCTCCCGGGCATGCTGCTCCAGCTCATTGATCCCCAGGAGTGCGTCGGTTACGGTTTCTACCGGCAGTGGTCGTTGGATCAGCTGGCGCACCCGCAGCGCACCTATCCCCAACACCAGCAGTGCAGCAATCAAAAAGACGTTCTCCAGCACCAAGACTGTGTACCCCCATAACGGGCCGACCGAGAGTCCGACGATCGGCGGCATACGTATTTGGGAGCAATCCAAGCTGATTTCCTTGAATAGCTCCCAGAACATGCCGAGTACTAGTCTTTCACATTGTTGGACTGATTAAACCTCTTGGGTTTATCCAACTGCTCCCTGGAGAACTCTTCCGCTAGACTGAAAAATCCAGCCACTGCACCACCGGCGAAAGATCAACTTGACCCTCCAGCACCTGCTCTAGATGGTGGATATCTCGGATGGGCTGCGCTAGAAATACCCTGGTAGCCCGCTTCCGTCCCATCCCAGGGATGGCCGTCATCTGTGCCACGCTGGCCCTGTTGACGTAGAACGGGACAGGTAAGCCTGTTACCGAGCGATACCCATGATCAATGATTCCCACGTCTAGGATAGTACCCACCGGCATCTCTCCGGGAATGCCCACGAGAATCGGATAGGATCCCAACTGCCTGCCAAAGCTGATTTGACCCTTTACTTCCTCAACATGAACATCCCGGAGCAGCGTACCGTTGGGAAACACCCGCCTCAGCATGGGTTTATTGATTTCCTCATTTACCCTGTCCTTATATGCCTGGAAGCGGCGGGCATCGATGCGGACCAGATCGTAGCCTCCAACAGGAAGTACCTGCCGGATATTGATTCGCCGTACCATGAGTCCTTCATCCATGAGGGTCTGCAAATACCGGAAATTGATCTCCAGCGTCTCTGGTCTTTCGCCTTTCAGCCCGTGGAGAAAATTGAGACCGGGCAATAGTTTGGGGACACCCTGCTCTCGGCGGCCGCCGATTTCATTCATTAATCGAAGGGCAGCCAGAGTCTCCTCAGGAGTTGTCTCAACTCGGTTGGCAGCTAGTACCGCCGGATCCGCCGATTCTAAGCCAAAGGCTGCTACATCGCCGGCGGTGTTGTACCGGCAGATAATGTCAATCACTTCGGCAGCTAGCTTCGGATCCCGCATGATGCTAGCAGGGTTAGCATTATCCATATGCAGGACTGCCAAATTCGGCACCACCTGCCTAATTCCCTGATAAAGATCCCTCAGCACTGCCGGTTGGGGATAGAGCTGGCCATCCCGAGCCGCGGCCCCGTAAAGGAAGAGATCCGATTGGCATCCCAGCCGGTAATATCTGTTACCGAAACCGGCCAGAGCTTCTACCTCTGCTACTATATCTTCAACCCGCCTCTGATAGCGGACTTGCTTCTTTCCCTCACTGCAAAAAGTGCAGTTCTCCCGGCGGGGACATCCCCTGTACGTCTCCAGCTCACAGACGATATACGGAAAAGATGGATGACGAGTAGTAAGCTCCGCTCCTAACACGGCGAACCGCGCGATTCGCTCTGCCCATTCCTCGGGCGCATCGAGTGCAGGGGCTCTTACGCTACCGAATATCTCCTGGAGCGAGACAGCAGCAATTTCCCCACAGGTAATACTGACACCGGGGATTTCCTCACTGCATAACGTAATAGGGCCTCCTAGAACTAGAGGCACCGGTTTAATGGCTGAACCAAGTTCGCTGATTTCACGGCTGGAAATGGGCCTGCCGCCCAAGTAACGGCCGGGGACAGTCGCCCCGGCAATCACAATGACTGCATCAGCACCCCTGGCGGCATCTAGGTAGTGAGCCCGCCTCTGCCGCCATTGATCAATGGTGGCAAAGGTTATGCTGCTTGCCGACATCCCCAGGTCCAGCAGTGCACCATAAGCATAACGGACATGGGGCGATACATAAGGCGGAACCCCCAGACAGGAAGGCTCATCTAGGTAACCATCGATCAGGACTATTTTGAGTCTCTCCGGTTTCTTAGTCCTGGCCATGCCCCTCACTCATTTGTACCGCTGCTCCCATAGGAGCGGATCATAAGGAGCTCGTCTGTTTGGACAATTCTCCCGGGAGCAAAGCTGGCAGTTTTCATATGTGACCTCAGTGGCATAACGAATTCCGGAGATGGACTTGGCAGGAACCATAAGGCAGCTGTCGGTCAGCTCTACTCCAATCCCCGTCAGGGGATCACCGATGAGACTAAAAAGCTTAGTCTGCTCTCTGATGGGCCAGTCCTCCAGGGAACCTGGGTTCATGGACGCGGTGGTGCCTAATCCATAAGCGGCTGTTAAGCGGGTTATAAAATCGTTATAGGCTGCACCCAGTATGAATTCCTTAATCTGATCAGCCCAGTACTGCTCCAGCATTCCATCGATGCCGCTGGACCATTCCTCCAATTCTCTCCCCGCCGTAACGACATATGGAAATACCCGGTGTACCTCACCGAGGTTCACCCGCAGAACCCGGCTGCTAAACTTGATACCATCGATGACAACATAGTCATCACCGGTCTCATCAATAAATGCTTCCTTAAACATAGCCTTAGGCTTGGCTGCTTTCATTGCTCCTTCGACTAGACCAAGGACCGTCTTGGCATCATCACTGGTCTCATCCAGTCTCAGTGACTGCAAGAGGCTTGTAGTGTTTATGTCGAACTTCAGGTCCGACATAATAATTGGCTCCAATGTAGAATCCCCCTCCGCGACCTGTGCTTTCCTTCTCCAATTCCCCGCCAATATTGGTAAGACTCTTTCTTGAGATCTATTATATCCACCGGGGCCAATTCCTGCTCTGTGAAGACTGAAGGGTGTTGGTATTGGAGCTTACGCAGAGTCTTCTCTTGATCTCTCCCTTGCTAGTACTACGGCACCGATTGCGCCTGAGTCTCCCCCCAATCTTGCTCTCAAGAATGCTGTGTTGGTGAAAATGATGGGCATTAGCCTTGCCTCAGCTTCTGCTAGCATTGCATCCCATACGTAGGGACTATTTAGGATGACACTTCCGCCAAAAATAACCATACCGGGGTCAAATAAGCAAACCAAATCTGCTATGCCTCGCCCCAAGTACATACCGGTCTCTTCCAACACCGCGATGGCCAAGGGATCTCCGCTCCTAGCGAATTCGCTAACCTCTTTAGCAGTTAGTTCTCGTTCCAAGGCCAAACTATGCATTTGGGAGTTTTTGCGAGCTCGAGCCCATTGGGTTGCTCTTGCCCCTATAGCCGGTCCAGCAGCTATAGCTTCAAGACATCCGCGGTTTCCACAGTTGCATAGTGGCCCCATTGGTTCCATGGTCAAGTGACCGAACTCACCAGAATTACCGTGATTCCCCAAGAAAAGCTTCCCAGACAAGATGATTCCAGCACCAATCCCAGTACCCACATTGACGTAGACAGCATTTGCCTCCGATTCACCTAGACAACTAAACTCCCCCAAAGCGGCTACATTGATATCGTTTTCGATATACGTCGGTACTCCATATCGATTGGACAAGAACTGAGCCAGGGGTACATTGCTCCATCCCATACTGGGCGCCTGAATAGCTATCCCCCGTTTTCTATCGAGTTGTCCGGGTGTACCTACGCCAATGGCTTTTATCTCCTCAGTATCCCATACTGCATCAACTGCATTGAGTACGCTCTTAAGGATAGTCTCTGTAGAATCCATCTGAGTAGGAATGGTCTTTTCCCTTATAATCTCTAAGCTGCCGTTGGCCAGTACCGCCTTGGTTTTTGTTCCACCGAGGTCAACCCCAATGTATAAGTCCAAAGCCAAGTCCTTCTCCTCCCTCAGATAATGCTTCAAGTTCGGCGGTTGCAGGATTCCTGATGCCGGGTATCGGTGGACAAGAGGTCACCTAAAAAGCTTTGCCCTATCTCTGTACTTAAGTGCCCAAAATTGTCGGCTATGGTCGCACCTATGTCCGCCAATGTATCTCTAACCCCTAGACATACACCGTTTACCGAAGGGCCGTATACTATCAGCGGGGTATACTCTCTCGTGTGTAAACCTATTCCTGCCACTGGGTCATTCCCATGATCCGCAGTTATGATTAGAACGTCTTCTTCACCTAGCCCTTCACATATCCTGGCAAGGTATGAATCTACTAAAGTCAAGGTGTCTGCAAAGCGAACTGGGTTTTTTTCATGGCCAGAAAGATCGGTTTCCTGAACCGTCGCAGCGACAAATTCCGCTGTGCCATATTCCAATTCATCAATGAAGCGTTCCATAATCACTTCGGTATCGATGCTCATTTCTGAGGTAACGCCAGGACAATCAATCAGATGAGCGATCTTGCCAATTAAGACTACTTGGTGCCCCGCTTGGGAGATGGCCCATGGTGCTTGCTCAGCTAAAGGGAAGCCGTAACCGAGATAGGTCACTTGATATCCTTCTCCGAAAACGTCCATGCTGGCTGCATCTATACCCACTTGGCCATTTTCCCGTACCAGAGCCCGCTCCAAGATATCCTTGAGCTGGACTTTCCCAGAGCCCATAGCGTTTACACGGCTGTTGGAACAGTCAGCCCGCACAACTCGGGCAATTTCTAGAATCTTTTCATAGGGAGCCTCTCTAGTTGAACCAAATACATTGATGATCATTCCCGGCGGAGCCTCCATATTATCTCCAACCGTTACTGAGTCATCTACCAGCAAGATAGAAGCAGGCCCCTCCACCGCCCGATAACCAGCCTCTAAAAGACACGTAATCAGCTTTTCCCGCTGCTGTGAGAACAGTTCCATACTCAATCTTCGGGGATCAGAACCCATCATCTCTTGATGGCCTATATAACTGTCGGGGATCTCATGTTTCAATGCACATTTACCCAGAGCCAGATTGGGTCTGACTGCCCAAGAAACCTCTTCCGCAAGTAGACTGACCAATCCCAACGCCCTAAGATTGGGAATTGATATGTCTGGTACTGCTTCCAACACATGGGCCAGGGTATGAAAAGGCATTCGCTCATCCATAGCTCCAGCACCTAACCCGTCCAGAATCAGCAAGAAAACCCTCTTAAACATGCACGTTTCCTTTCTTGGCACCAGCTTTCCTTTTGTACTCACTGCTTACTGATCCACTAACAGCTTAACCTTTTACGGCGCCGGCAGTGAGGCCGCTAACAAAGTGTTTTTGCATGGACAGGTAAAACACTATAATTGGCACAGTGCATATGCTCAATATAGCAAACAAGTGTCCGGGAAAACTCAGGTACATCCCATTGTAAATAATCGGGACTAGAATTAGAGGTTTCATAACCACTTCAGTCATTGTCAGCATCGCCAGTATGAACTCGTTCCATGTCTGCATGAAACTCCAAATGGCTATCACCGCTAGGGATGGTTTGTTCAGCGGCAGGACTATTCTCAGGAAAATCCCCCAGTTGGAACATCCGTCTATCCGAGCGGCTTCTTCTATTTCCCTGGGGAAACCATCAAAGGCATTTTTCATTATCACAGTGGCGAAGGGAATTCCAAGGGCTACATAGGGGCCGATTAAGCCCAAGTAGTTATTCAGCAGGTTAAGTCTCTTAAGGACCTGAATTAGAGGAACCACTACTGCTGGTACCGGAAGAGTCATGGTCATCAGCATGAACAAGAACAGAGTGGAACTGCCGCGAAATCTAATGAATGAAAGCGCATAGGCACATGCTGAAGCTAGAATCATAATCAGCAATACGGAGCTCCCAGTAATGATCAAGCTGTTCTTAAAATGAATCAACAGGTCATTATCTCTCCATACCACAGCGTAGTTGTCCAAGGTTGGGTTGACAACTCCAATTCCAGAGCTGAACATTTCTGATACGGGCCGCAAGGAAACCGCAAACATCATCCAGATGGGGATCATCCAAATCAACGTAATAGGTAGCAGAATAGCATGTCGAGCGAGCTGACCAAGTGTTTCTCGCTGCCTTATAGTCAGTGTTCTCATCAGAGGACCCCCCTTGCCGTCTTTCCAGAACCTGTGTATCGCAACTGCAGCATACTCATTACCACACCAATGATTAGGAGCACCACCGATATTGCTGACGCATATCCCATATTCCGCAGCGTAAAAGCTTCGTTGAAGATGTGGGTAGTAAGCAGCTCCGAGGCATGATTAGGGCCGCCTTTGGTCAATACGTAAACAAGTGCAAATTCCTGCAAAGTGCCAATGACACCAAGCAGTATAAGCGTCAGTGTGGTACCCCGGCACATTGGCCACATTATCTTCGTAACCCTCTGAAAGACGTTGACACCATCAATAGTCGCTGCTTCATAGACCTCTTCCGGAATCCCCTGCAAGCCGGCTAGGTACATGATCATTGACCAGCCGGTCCATTTCCACACGTTAACAGCAATGATAGCAAACAGTGCGGTTTGCGGCTCTGCCAGCCAGGCCCGGACCCACGAACCTAAACCTACAGACCGAAGGAAGTCGGCCAACGGACCCATATAAGGATCATAAATGCTTTGCCAGATAATCCCAATAACCACAGGTGAGATAACAGCAGGCATATATAAGATAGCCCGATAGATATTGCGACCAAACAGTGGACGGTTCAGACAGACGGCCAGAATAAACCCTAAGAACATCTGGGGAAAGATCGTAAACAGGGCCCACAGTACTTCATTTCTCAAAGCTAGACGAAAAATCCAATCACCAGCTAGTCTTGCATAATTAGCCCAGCCGATCCACTCCATAGTTCCAACGCCTGACCAGCTAAAGAAACTCCCATATACAAGATAGATTATAGGATAAACCACAAACAACGCGAACAGGAACACGGCAGGGCCAATGAAACCTCCCAGCTCAACCCGCCGTTTCCAGCCGGCAATCTTTCGGATTGCGTCTCCCCTTGCCTCTCCGTGATTCTTCACAGAAAATCCTCTCCCATTTTGATAGCCGGTTGGAGGAAACTAGTTCCTCCAACCTCATGGCTGTGCACTCTCTTATGGAATTTCTTTGTTGTCTTATTTGCCAACAGCGTTCTGTAAGTCATCCAATGCCTTTTCCGGAGTCTTCTGTCCGGTTGCTACAGCAGCTAAGGCATCCATTAGCCCTTGTCTAACCTCCGGTGATTTCAACTGACGTGGAGCAGTGACCTTTGGCAACCAGTCATCAACGAACATGGCCCACAGCTCTCTTTCATGATCAGTTGTAAAGGTGTTCGGCTCTATGCCTTTTACTGCCGGTAAGTCGTTGAAATCATCGATTGCAGCCTGGATACCGCTGCCGGTGATGAAAGAATCCAGCACTGCCAGCACTTCAGGTTTACCTAGAGCCTTCTTGGTCATGCCGATACCGAAGTCAATTCCGCCTAGCGGGGGATAAGTGGGCTGACCATCCCCATCTACATCTGGGAACAGGAAGGCACCAACTCCCAGCATTCCCTGAGATAGCGGAACCGGTGGTTCAGACTTAGCTGTCTGCATATGCCATGATCCTAAGCTGATCATGCCACCCCGACCAGCATTGAACAATGAGGCTGCGTTGGGATATACACTCATGCCCATAGCACCGGGTTGAACAATACCCTCTGTGAACAACTCTTGCCAGTATCTCATGGCCTCTACTAAACCGGGGTGGTTGAAGGGAGCTTCTCCATCCTCAGCTTTGTAGATGACGCCAGGGGCAGTCTGCTGTGCGATCATCATAAATACGTCTATATTCTGCCAGCCATCAGCACCACCTTGCACAAGTGGAGCAATTCCAGCTTTCCTAAGAGCTGCAGCCACTTCTTTGAACTCATCCCAAGTGGTAGGCACCTCTAGGCCCAGCTTATCGAAGAGCTGACGATTGTACCACAAGTTAGTTGTCTGCAACTCCATAGGCAGCATGTAGAAATTCTCATCACCAGCGGGGTTGCCGAGTCGTGCCTGGTCAAGGCCGATGGGATAAAACTGATCCTGCCAATCCTCTCCCCACATCTCAACCGCCGCATCTTGGAGCGGTACCAAGTAGTCACGATACTCCTGGGTCATGGCTCCTGGCTCGAGTCCTATTAGGTCGGGCAAGCTGTCAGAAGCAGCTGCTGTCTTAAGTGCCAACAAGTAGTCAGGATAGTTGTAGATAGTCGCTTTGATGGTAATATCGGGATACTCTGCTTCAAAGGCTGCCACCATCTTGTCAGTCGTTTGCTTGACCGGTGACCAAGACCAATAAGTCACTACCTTTTTCTCGGCCGAAACGGATGTTGCGAGCAATGTTGTCAATACTAACACAGCAGCAAAAAGCACTCTATACCGTTTCATTGTCATGTTCCTCCTTTTTTCTCTCGTTTCTCTTCGGTCACTCCATTAGCATCTGCATCCCTTAAGCACGCCTCTCCGATCCGAGACCTCCTTTCTTTATCAGAGTAATTTTTCAAGTTGCTCTTACACTTTAGTCGGCAATCTTTCGCAGCACACTCTGCACCAGGTCTTCGACTCCAAGTCCATACTTATCGAGCAACTCATCACCAGTCGCTGACTCGCCAAAAACATCAGGCACGCCAAGACGTACAATAGGTGTAGCCAAGCCGGCTTCTGTAACAGTCTCAGCAACTGCTGCCCCTAGACCACCATAAATACTATGATCCTCAGCCGTGACCAGTAGTTTTGTCTCTCTCGCGGCTTGTAGCACCATATCCGTGTCAAAAGGCTTCAGTGATGAGAAGTTGATCACCCGTACATTAAATCCATGTTCTTTCAATAATCTGCTGGCAGCTAGGGCCCTGGGAACCATGATCCCAGTGGCCAATACAGCCGCATCATCTCCATCAGCCAACTGGACTGCCCTACCCAACTCGAAGGAGTAATCTTCAGGTAGAATTCGTTCCCTTTCTTCTCGAGTCAATCTAAAGTACACAGGACCCGGATGCCTTTCCAGAGCTTTCAACGCCAGCTCTGCCTCTAAAGCATCAGCGGGAGAGATGATGGTCATATTGGGAACTGCTCGCATCGCCGCTATATCTGAAATACTCTGATGGGTAGCACCATCGAGACCAGTACTCAGACCAGTATGGGTACACACAATACGTACAGGCAGATTAGAGTAAGCAACTGATGAGCAGATTTGATCAAATGCTCGTTGAATAGCGAAAACGCCGAAGGTGTGTACATATGGATACTTGCCACAAGAGGCCATCCCGGCTGCTATCCCCACCATGTTCTGCTCAGCAATCCCTACGTTAAGAAACCTTTCAGGAAACTCGTCACCAAAAAAGCTCGCGCAAGTAGAGCCGCTCAAATCCGCAGTTAGCACATAAATATCTTGATTTTTTCTACCTAAATCCCGGAGTGCTTTCCCAAATCGCTGACGCAATGACTCTTTCATCGAGTACCCTCCTCCAACTCCGCAATGACTCCCTGCGCTTGTTCCTTACTTAGCACCTTGCCGTGCCACTTCACATCATCGTCCATTATGCTGCAGCCATAACCTTTCTTGGTATAGGCAATGATCAGTTTTGGTCGCCGGTTTCGCCGTCTCCTTGCCAGAGACAGTGCAGCTTGGCACTGGGCTACATCATTACCGTCGATCTCGGTAACATCCCAATTGAAGGCTTCCCATTTAGCTCTCAACGGTTCGAGCGACATGATATCTTCTGTATTGCCGTCACTTTGATAGAAATTCCGGTCGACTATGGCAATCAGGTTATCCAAACGATAATGTCCAGCCGCCATAGCTGCTTCCCAAACCTGGCCTTCACCAAGTTCGCCGTCACCTAATAGCACATAGGTGAAGAAGTCCTTTTTCTCTATCTTGGCAACCAAGGCCATGCCTACCGCTGCAGAAATCCCTTGACCCAAGGAACCGGTCGTCATATCGACCCCTGGAGTCTTGCCCAGGACCGGATGCCCTTGAAGACGGCTGTCAAGTTTGCGCAAGGTTAGCGCTTCTTCTTCCGGTAGAATACCTTTCTCAATCAACGCCGCATACAAAATCGGTGCAGCATGACCCTTAGATAGCACAAATCTATCCCTATCAGGCCAATCGGGTTCCTCTGGTCTTAAGGACATCTCCGAGAAGTACAAAGCGGAAACGATCTCGGCACAGCTGAAACAGCTGGATGGATGTCCCGATTGAGAATCAGTAGTCATTTCTAATACACGCTTCCTTAGGCTCCTAGCAACCTTTTCTAGGGCTAATACTTTGGAGTTAGACATTATTTCGTGCCCCCTACTCTGGTAAATTTGAGAAGCAGATATGTCCTATGATTGGGACATTGTCTCTAGGAAGAATTCGTATCGATCTGAACGGTATAGAACCCGTAGATACTCCACAGGCACACCTTGTTCGTTAAACAAAATCACTCGCTTATTTAACAGCGGAAACTGTACAGGCACTTCTAGATAGGTAGCTCTGACTTCATCTGCCGGCATGGCCTCCAACCAAAGCTGGGTTCTGACCAATTTATGACCATAATGGTCCTGCAAAAGGCCTTGAATTGATTGGGTTAGATCTTCCTTATCTAACCCCGGGGCGTATTTGCACGGGATGTAATATGTCTGCAGTCCGATAGGAATGTCATCAGCATAGCGGATTCGGGAAATACGGTAAGTAGCTGTTCTTGGTTCAATTTGCAGACGTTTAGCTATCCGCTCATCGGCTTCCACTGTTTGGATCTCTAGAACTCTAGCACTGGCAACGGCATCTTGTCGCCTCATGTCATCATCAAAGCTTGTCACAGTCATCAGGTTTTCCTTAAACCTTCGTCTGCGAACAAATGTCCCTCGTCCCTGCTCACGAGACAGTAGACCTTCTTGAACTAAGATATCCAGCGCTTTTCTAACCGTCATTCTGCTGACTCCGAAAGTCTCACTTAGATCCTGTTCCGATGGCAGCTTATCCCCAGGGTGTAACTCATCGGTCTCAATCAAGTCCCTGATATACTCACTAATCTGGTAATAAACTGGGATCGGAATGTCTTTTCTAACGACATTTTCCATGCAACTAGACCACCTTTGATATTTGAAATACACGACGTGTATAGGAGACGCTGCAGTGTAGTCATCCAATCGTCTATACCTCTGTACGTCTATAGGAATTCGCTGTGGACAATTGAGTTCCTGCTGAGGACAAATCAATAATTGATCGCGGAGATAAAAAAAGTGGTAAGCTGACTATGCAGTGTAGACGATGGAGCTTGCGACGTGAAATAAGAGGAGTCGCCCTCCCCTGCCAAGAAACTAATTTGTTGGAGGGTAGAGAAATGTCAGCAGCCGACACAGCAATAACCAGCAAAACCCAGCTGAGACCGCCGCTTAAATGGGCTGGCGGCAAGAGATGGTTGGTACCTATCCTCAGGCAGTATTGGCACAAGCATGAGGGAACAAGATTAGTGGAGCCCTTCTGTGGAGGACTAGCGGTACCCTTGGGGTTAATGCCTTCCCAGGCCCTGCTCAACGATATTAATCCCCATCTTATCAATTTCTACAGGTGGATACAGAAGGGGCTTGAAATCAATCTCAAGATGGAACAAAGGGAAGATGTGTATTACCTATACAGAGAGCGCTTTAACGAACTAGTTGGACCCTTAGGTCGGCAGGACAGTAAAGAAGCCGCGGAACTCTTCTATTATCTTAACCGAACAGGATATAACGGCCTGTGCCGTTTTAATCAGAGCGGTGAGTTCAATGTGCCCTTCGGCCGGCATAAGCGCATCAACTATGTAACGGATTTTACTCCCTATCAAGAGCTGTTTGCCCGGTGGGAGTTTAGGTGCGGAGACTTTCAAGCCTTGGAGCTTGCCCCCACCGATTTCGTCTATGCAGATCCCCCCTATGATGTGGAGTTTACCCAATACTCTAAGGAGGATTTCCACTGGGAGGATCAGGTACGGCTCGCCCACTGGCTGGCTGAACATGAGGGGCCGGTAGTGCTGTCTAATCAAGCTACCCCTAGAATAGTGGAACTGTATAGCGATCTGGGCTTTCATGTGAGGTTCTTGAAAGCACCACGCCGGATCTCCTGCACCGGTGATCGCTCTCGGGTCAGGGAGGTTCTAGCTATCCGCAACTGCTAGCGGGGAGGCTGACCAGAGGTTATTCTGACCACCGCACAACTCTGTCTTTACCACTGGTCTTGGCTTGTAAGAGTAGATTATCCACTTTACGCAGCAGTGATTGTTTTGTGTCATTTTCTTCATATGCTGCAACTCCAAAGCTGCATGTTATGTCCTTTTGGTTGTCGCGGGAATCACCGCTAATACATTTCCTTATCCGTTCAGCCATCTTTTCTGCTTGCTGAATATCTGTATTAGGAAGAAGAATCACGAACTCATCCCCGCCCCATCTAGCAAAAATATCTGTTTCTCGAATTGATTTGCTAACGGTGGCAGCAATATCTCTCAGTACGCTATCACCCGCGATATGCCCATAGGTATCATTTACTTCCTTAAAGTTGTCTATATCAAAGAGAATCAAAGAAAGGGGATGACCATGTCTTTTGGAAAAACTAATCCACTCATCCATTGCATCATCAAACTTCTTCCTATTATAGACGCCTGTCACAGGGTCCTTGGAAGATAAGTCGGAAAGCTCTCTCTTGGCCAGAAAGGTTGTCCTCTTGGTTGTTTCAGCCCAGCAGTAGTTTATATTGCAATAGATAAACAATATAGTCTGGTATGCAATAATCCTACGGAACTCATGGGTCTGCAGCCCTTCCAACTTGTGGATAGGGTAAAGAAAAAAAAGGATGCTGAAGATGATGGTAATAAGCTGTGTGAGCGTAACCTTATTTGGTAGGAGATAGATCGCCAGAGTTATAGTCATTAG
>JAAYGR010000049.1 GCA_012727675.1 Bacillota bacterium | reverse complement strand
ACTGGTGGGGAAGCCCGGGATCGAACCGGGGACCTCTTGCATGTCAAGCAAGCACTCTAACCAGCTGAGCTACTCCCCCGTTTATGGAGGCGGCACCCAGATTCGAACTGGGGATAGAGGTTTTGCAGACCTCGGCCTTACCACTTGGCTATGCCGCCGTATGGAGCGGAAGACGGGACTTGAACCCGCGACCCCCACCTTGGCAAGGTGGTGTTCTACCGCTGAACTACTTCCGCATGCTCTCTGGTGCCGAGAGCCGGAATCGAACCGGCGACACGGGGATTTTCAGTCCCCTGCTCTACCGACTGAGCTATCTCGGCCGACATGGCGGAACCGACGGGACTTGAACCCGCGATCTCCGGCTTGACAGGCCGGTGTGTTAACCGACTACACCACGGTTCCGCGATGGTGGGCGAAACAGGCCTTGAACCTGTGACCCCCTGCTTGTAAGGCAGGTGCTCTCCCAGCTGAGCTATTCGCCCGGGGTAAAGCCGTTTTGTCAGCCGCATGACTAATTATAGCATCACCGTTGCCCGAAGTCAACCATAAATCTGCAACAAATCCAAAGCGGCCGGTAAACCGCTGCTCTATTGCACTTGAAGCATCTGATACACTGGCGATGGTGAAAGTCTCCGAGATACCCGCAGGTGATGGGCTCAGATTTCTTTAGGCTTTACCCCATGCTCCCTAATTGACCTTTGGCAACCCCTACGGCCTAGGCCTCCTCTTCATCCAGCAACCGCTTTTCACCCTTCAGCTCCTGGATGCGGGTTATATTCTGGGTAACCTCCAGTACACCCACATATTCCCCGGCATCATCCCGCACAGGAAAATAGCGGATGTATAACAGCTGGCCCTTTAGGCGAATCCAGAACTCAGCAACATCCCGCTTTCCGGACTTGAAATCCTCGACAATCTGCGTCACTACATGGACACTCTCAGGTGGATGGCACCTCTCTACCTTCCTGCCGATGACAGCCTTGGTGCGTGTAAAGAACCGCTCCGGCCCCTCAGAAAAGTACCGGACAACATTATCTTTGTCAACAAAGGTTATGTCTACAGGCAGATGATTGAAAATCAGCTCGATTTCCCGTAAGGTTAAAAGTCCGGTGGGAAGCTCAAGGTAGCCTTCCGGTGCCTGTTTGGGGGCAGCAGCTTCAACTCTAGAGCTTCGCTCCGGCTGCCATTTCCCTGCCGGTTCGACCAATGTATAGCCGATGTCGTCACTTTCTTCGGCAACCGCTAACCACTCATCCTCGGAAAGTGTCTCAAGGCACATGGGCAGCAGAATTTTCTCCTCTTTGTAGATCATGCCGTCCATTTCCTCAAGAACCGGCCGCACCTTGGAGTCGATTTGGCTCTTAAGCTTTCCAACCGACAAAGATCCAGCTTCCTCTATGAGAGAAGAGATTTCCTTCAAGCCTGCCCTTATATCATCATGGAGTGACCACATGACGCTGGGGGGACCAGAAATGCCGTTGCGCTCCAAAATGGGGAATATCAGGTTTTCCTTGCGGCTGTAGTGTTTTTCTACCTCACCGAGCTTTTGATGAAGATTTTTCCACTCTCCGATTAGTCTGGACCGTTCTTCATCCCCGGCGGCTACCAGCTGGTCTAAAACTCCCTTCACTTGTGCTAGAACTTGTCCCAAAGCTTCGTTTTCCAAGCGCATGGTGTGAACAGGATGTCCAGGTACGCTCTCAGGGGCCGGCTCTAGGTCCAATGAATCTTGGAACACCTGAACGTGAACATCGCAGAGCCGTTTGACCTCCGTCTCCGGCAGCCCCTCATCAATCAGTGCCTGCTCAAGCTGCGCGATTTCGGTAGCACCAACATCCCTGAGCAAAGCAGCAAAACGCTCCTTGACTTCATCTACTGTCTTGCCGCTATGTAAATCCTTGATGATCTGCTTAAGCTGTTCCTGGCGGTAGGCCCGGTTATTAATGAGCTCGGTCACACAACTCACTCCTTTTTGCTTTTACTTGATTATTTTCCCCAACCGCCAGGTGCTAAAACCCATCTCTACAGGGTTTTGTTGCAAATAGCAGTGATCTTGTATACAAACTGCCCCGCCGGCACATCTACCTGCACTAAATCCCCGACTTTGCGGCCCAAGAGCGCTTGGGCAACTGGGGAACGATGGGAGATCTTACTGGCGGCAGGATCAGCTTCCACTGAGCCGACAATCATAAACTCCATTTCTTCTCCGGTCTCCATATCATGTATTCTCACCATATGGCCGACCCGCACTTGATCTGTGCTGATTTCCTGTCCGTCAATTACCTTGGCATTCCCCAGCAGGTTTTCCAATGTCTGAATCTGCCTCTCAATAGAGGCCAGTTCCATCTTACACATTTCATAATCAGGGTTTTCCCACGAACCTCCGGTGAACAAGGCATCTCGCATGCTGCTGGCAGCCTCTTTGCGCCTAACCGTCTTAAGATAGACTAGATCTTCCTGCAGCTTACGCAGCCCGGCCATTGTAAGAAAGACTTCCTGCTCAGCCATGGGAAATTTCAACTCCTTATGTACTGCTTGCTAGCAATATATTCACCACACCTTGACTACTTGCTGGAGAAAGCTTCCACGGGCAGGCTACGGGATAACCGCCTTGGCTTGTGCTAATCCTACCTAGGAAGGGGTTAAGGAGGATGGTGATATGAGGAGCCTGTGGAACGGCAGCATCAGTTTCGGCTTGGTGAATATCCCAGTTAAGCTCTATGCCGGAACAACAAGTCAGGATATCAAATTCAATTACCTGCACAGTATCTGCCGTACACCCATTAAATACCAAAAGACCTGTCCCCGCTGCGCCAAGGAAGTAACTGAGGATGAAATTGTCAAGGGCTATCAGTTCCAGAAATCCCAATATGTGATCATGGAAGAAGCTGACTTCGAGGCAATAGCACCGGAAAAAACCCGTTCCATCGACATCCTGGATTTTGTCCAGCTGGAAAGTATCGACCCCGTCTATTTTCAACGGACCTACTTCCTGGAACCAGTCGAGACAGGTGTCAAAGCTTACCATCTCCTGAAGCAGGCTATGGAGGAGAAAAACAAAATCGCAATTGCCAAAGTAGTAATTCGATCCCGGGAACATCTTGCAGCGGTGAGGGTATACGGTTCCGGTTTAGCTCTGGAGACAATGCACTATGCCAATGAAATCCGTTCCATCGATCAGCTGACACAAGTGAGCATGGAACCTGAGATTAACCAGAGGGAACTAGAAATGGCCATGATGATCATAGATAATCTTACAACTGCCTTTGAACCGGAAAAGTATCACAACGAATATCAAAGCATGCTGGCCGCTGTAATTGAACAAAAGATCGCCGGCAAGGAAATCGCCCCTACCGAACCGCCAGCGGCAGCTGGCAAGGTTATTGATCTCATGGCCGCCCTGGAGGCCAGTGTTCAGGCAACAAAGGAAAAAACCGCCCAAAAAGAGGATCCTTTATCCGGCCGGGAACCTACGCAGCTCACTGTTAGACACAAGGGGCGGCGTTCGCAAGGAACCGAGGAAACAGGCTGAGAATAATGGCAGTCTTCCCCTCTGATCTCAAGCCAATGCTGGCACTAACAGCCGATCCCTTCGATTCCCATGAGTTCCTCTTTGAGCCTAAATGGGACGGCTTCCGCTGTCTGGCCTATGTGGACAAATATTCTACACAGCTGAAGAGCCGCAACGGCTCCGATCTTACCGGCAGCTTTCCAGAACTAGCTCACCTTCATGAACATGTTGCCGGCACACCGGCAATCCTAGATGGCGAAATCATCGCTTTTCATGAAGGCCGGGAGTCATTTCACCATTTACTGCAGCGGGTAAGGTCACGCAGCCCTAGGACTGCTCTAACCGGGGGTAAGCCGGTTGTACCGATCATCTTCATTGCCTTTGACATTCTCTACAGCAATGGCAAACCGATCCTCACGGCCCCCTTAGAGGAAAGGAAAGCGCTCTTGGACAGGGCAGCTGCAGTGGGTGAGAGTCAACACTTGCTTGTCAACAGCTATATTCTCCAAGCCGGAAAGGCGTTATTTCAAGCAGCAGTTGCCCAGGGCCGGGAGGGAATAGTAGCCAAAAAGCTACACAGTCCTTATCTACCGGGGAAACGGAGTAAGCTGTGGCTTAAGATCAAACCGGAAAGGACAGTGGATGCCGTGGTAATAGGCTTTATTCCCAAGAGTAACAGGACCTTTGCTTCTTTAGTCCTGGGACAGTATTCCCCACAAGGTGAGCTGGTTCACGTGGGTAATGTAGGTAGTGGATTCACAGAGAAGGAAATGGAGGAAATCCTGACAGAGTTTGAATCTCCGGCAGCTTCTGTGAAACACATGATCCATAATCTCCCTCAGCGGATGCCGGCTGTAATCTGGGTAAAGCCGGAGATGGTAGTAGAGGTAAGCTATCTTGAATACACTCCCGGAGGTACTCTGCGGCATCCGGTCTACCGCCGCAGGCGGGAAGACCTGTCTCCAAGAGAGTGCATCTTCCCGGCCAGCTCCGGAAAAGGAGATGGTTAACGGTGGCAGAAAAGCGACAGACTGTGCTCATGGATGGACAAGAAGTTGAGATCACCAACTGGGATAAGGTGCTGTGGCCGGAAGCCGGCTTGACTAAAGGAGACTTAATTCGCTATTACACCTTAGCTGCACCTTATCTTCTCACCCACCTCCGGGACCGCCCCCTCACAGTGACCCGCTATCCAAGCGGAATTGAAGGCGAATCCTTTTACCAGAAAAATTGCCCGGCCTATGCACCGTCCTTTGTTGAAACAACCCCCATAAGAAGCAGCAATGGGGCCGACAAGACCATCAACTACATCCTTGTCCAGAATCGACCTACCTTAGCGTGGCTGGCCAACCAAGGCTGCATTGAGCTGCATCCATGGCTGTCCCGCTACACCCAGCCTGAATTTCCCGACTGGCTGGTATTTGACCTAGACCCGGCAGAAGGCTGTGACTTTGATGATGCCCGGGAAATAGCATTCCTGGTCAAGAAGGCCCTAGATGAGCTGGGATTGGTGTCTTATCCGAAACTCTCAGGTGCTACAGGTATCCACGTCTATGTACCGATAGAGCCCAAGTATCCTTATAGTGTCACCAGCGGTTTTGTGGGCACCATCGGCAGGATCTTGGAAACGGTTTATCCAGCCAAGGTCACCACGGAGCGGCTTGTAAAAAACAGGACCGGCCGGGTCTATGTCGACCACCTTCAGAATCTGCAGGGGAAAACCTTGGCTGCACCCTACAGCCCCCGTCCGCAGCCCCAGGCCACCATTGCAGCACCGGTGACCTGGGAGGAGCTGGAAGTAGTCTATCCCCACCACTTTCATCTGGGAAATATTCTCGAGCGGCTGGAGAAAACCCCCGATCTGTTGGCAGCCGGGCTAACCCAACGCCAATCTTTGGATGAAGCTTTGACGGCGGTTGGAGCCGGTGTAACGTAAGGTGGAGACACCTTACAGTATGGGATCCTGCTCCTGAGGTGAAAACTAAGGGTGGAGGTGAAGTGCCGTGGCTCGTAGGGGCAAATTGGCTTCCGAACGGCTCAAAATGGAGGCTGCAGAGGAAGTCGGCTTTGCGGATAAGGTACGGGAAAGTGGCTGGGACAATGTCACCACCAAGGAAATCGGGCTGATGGT